>CAYQYJ010000391.1:0-4053 GCA_964421605.1 uncultured Ardenticatenaceae bacterium
GTGACGATAAAGGCTTCCAGGTTTTCCATCTCGGCAATGGAGTTAGACATGGCGCTGGAGCCAATTGAAAGCTGCAAGCCCGTCACCGAACCCGCATGGCACAGCCGCGCGCAGTGGTCCACGTTGTTCGTTCCCAACAACGCCCGCATCATCTTTTGAAAGACGTAAGTATCCTCGTTGGTCGCTTTGGCGCTGGCGTAACTGGCGATGGCGTCCCCGCCATGCGTGTGCACAATGCGCACCAACTCATCCGCTACCAGGTCTAGCGCCTCATCCCAGCTTGCTTCCCGCCACATGGGTGGCGCGCTGCGCCCCTCGGCGCGGTTCATGCGAATCAGCGGCGTCTTCACCCGCCCCGGATGTTTCACATAGTCCGTGCCAAAACGACCCTTCACGCACAACATGCCATAATTCGGCGCGGCGTCAAAAGGCGCTTCCACGGCATAGATAAAGTTGTCCTTGATTTTCAAGTTCATCTGGCAGCCCACGCCGCAGTAGGGGCAAGTCGTACGGACGATTTTGTCAGGCGTAATCATGGGAGCCTCCTCAATGCAAGGTGGAAAGCAGTGAACGGATTAGTCGTCAGTTTTTGGCAGAACCTGGTAAATCAGGCAGTATGGCTATTGTACGATAGCTTTGATTGCTCTTCAAGCAGGGGTGCCGCCCGGCAGAGATCACCAAAGTCTGCCAGACTTTGGTAATCTGGCGGCGGTCAGTTAGCCGGCATTTGCCGCTGGCGCGCCGAAGTGCGCCAACAGCGCCTGCGTCACCGCTTCTGCCTCATCTTCGTGAACCCAATGGGTGGCGTTGGGGAAGCGGACCAACTGCACGTCATCCACCCAGTCGCAGCTTTGTTCCGCCAGTTCCACGCCCAACGCGATATCTTTCTCGCCCCACAAAATAAGCGTGGGTACATGCACGCGCGTCCGGCTGAGCTGGCGATTCTGGCGGAAGCTGGCGCGCAGCAGCGCCCGGTACCAGCCAATCATGGCGTACAACGCGCCCGGCTGCGCCCACGCTGCCTGGTAACGCGTCAGGTCAATCTCGGTGAAGGTGTGCGGCAGGCTGCTGCCCTTCATCATGCGGTGCAAGTTAGCATAGTTTTGGCGGCGCAGCGCCCATTCAGGCAGGTCGGGTATCTGGAAGAAGAAGATGTACCAGCTTCGCCGTAGTTGGCGCAGATTGCCGCCGGTCAGGGCGTGAAACATAGGGGCCGGGTGCGGCACGTTCAAGATAGCCAGCCGCTTCACTCGCTCTGGCTGCAACGTTGCCAGCCCCCAGGCTACCGCCGCGCCCCAATCGTGCCCGGCCACGTAAGCGGAGACCGCGCCGCAGGCGTCCATCAGAGCCGTGATGTCGCCAACCAGCGTGTGTATGTCAAACGGGGGCGTCTTGGTTGTCAGGTTATAGCCGCGTTGGTCGGGAACCACCACGCGGAAGCCCGCCTGCGCCAGCGGGCCTATCTGATGTCGCCAGGAGTACCAGAACTCGGGAAAGCCATGCAGTAAAATCAACAGCGGTCCCTCTTCTGGCCCGGCGATGGCGACATGCATGCGCAAGCCGGGCAGGTCAAAATATTGGCTGTGGCATCCGTATTGTTCAGGGAGTCCCATCGCTTTACTCACAGGCAGTAGAGCAGGTTTCAAACCTGCCCCTACACTCATTCCTCAACGGCTTCACTCTTTTTACGCTTGCGCCGCGTCTGGCGGAAGATGTCGTCGGGGCTGATGCCCTGTTCTAACAGCGCCTGCCGTTTGGGCTTGAGCGCCCCCGTGGGGCAGACGCCGACGCACTGACCACAGAAAACGCAGGTGGTGTCCATCATGCCATAGTCCATGAACGTGCCAATGTGGGTGTGGAAGCCGCGGCCATCGAAGTTGAGGGCAAAGGTGTACTGCGCGTCCTCTGCGCACACTTGCACGCAGCGCCAGCAGTTGACGCACTGGTTGTAGTCGCGGATGTAGAACGGGTTGTCATCGTAGATGGGGGCGGTGCGCCTTTCGCCGTCGGCGAACCGTTCGGCGTTTGCGCCGTATTCCGCCAGCAGTTCCAGAATTTGCGGCGCTTCTGACAGGTCTACTGTGGAAGCCAGCAGTTCCAGGATGGTACGGCGGGCGCGGCGCACATCGTCGCTGTCCGTATCAATGGTCATGCCATTGCCGCACGGCGTGACGCAGGCGGCCAACTGTACCCGCCCGCCACCATCCACGGAACAGACGCGACAAAGACCATTGGCTGTCAGGTGAGGATGGTAGCAAATGACGGGGATGTCAATGCCCAACTGCGCCGCCGCTTCCAGGATGGTTGTGCCGCTGGGGACGCTGATTTCCTGCCCGTCTATCGTTAAGGTGATTGGTTCGCTCATCAGACACTCCAGGCTTTTTTGCCACGAATTTCACAAATTTTCCTCAGGTGCGCCAGGTTCCCGATCACTGACCACTGACCACTGATCACTATTTTCCACTACCCGTCTGGGGTGGGTGTAAATACGCATCCTGTCCTGGCGCAGGTAGGCGACGATGGTGATATTCCATTGCGCGGCCAGCCCTACGGAAAGGCTGGTGGGCGACGTGCGCGAACAAAGCAGGGGGATTTCCAGGCGACGGGCTTTGTTGAGCATTTCGCTGCTGATGCGCCCGCTGCTGAGGATAATGCGCCCGCGGGTGGAAATGCCCGCTTGCAGCGCCGCCCCGCACAATTTGTCCAGGCAGTTGTGCCGGCCTATGTCTTCGACTTGCAGCAAGATGCCGTCGGGGTCAGCCAGGACGGCGGTGTGAATGCCGCGCGCGCGTTGGTAAAGAGTTGCCCCCAGGTGCATCTGGCGCATGAGTTCGGCTAACTGCGCGGTTGTGGCGCGGACGTCCGCCGTTAATGGCGGGTGTTGCTGTGAAAGGTCGTCAAAAGTGATGCCGCCGCCGCAGCCGGCGGTGACAATTTGCCGCTGCGGCAGGGTTACGTCCGTGTTGTGCAGCCAGACGTCCACGCAGGTACCGTTTGGGGAGATGCGCAGATGGTGTATGTCAGCCAGGCCGCCGATGAGGCCCTCGTTGTAGAGAAAACCGAGAGCCAGTTTATCCAGATCGTTGGGCGAGCACATGAAGGTAGCGATTTCGCGCCCGTTGAGGGAGATGCAGGCGAGTGTTTCGCTGACGACTTCGCCTTCAATCGCGTGCGGCGCGCCAGCGGCAATACTCAAATAGGTGACGGGATTGACGCCATTGGCCTGATCGTTCACGTCATTAACTCCGGCCAGCGCTCAATGGCGCTCATGACGGCTGCCGCCGCCGTTTGCCCCAGGCCACACAACGACGTTTCCGTCATGGTGAAGCCAATATCCAGCAAGGTTTGCTTATCGCCGGGCTGCGGCCCGCCGTTATGGGTGATGCGACGCAAAATCTCCATTTGTCGCTGCGTGCCCATCTGGCAGGGGAAGCATTTGCCGCAGCTTTCGTGGGCGAAGAAGCGGCTGAGCTGGTAGAGCGCCTGCCGCAGGTCGGCGGTTTCGTCAAACACCATGACCACGCCCGAACCTAACGGGAAGCCCGCGGCTTTGGCGTCTTCGTAAGTCAGTGGCGTGTCTAGCTTTTCCGGACCGATGAACGCGCCCGCTGCTCCCCCTACCAGTACCGCCTGTACGGCTTTATCTCCCGGCACGCCGCCCGCCTGGGCGATCAACTCGTTGATGGTCAAGCCGAATGGCAGTTCATAGAGGCCCGGTTTGTTGACGTGCCCGCTGAGGCAGAACCATTTGGTGCCCGGCGATTGGGCTGTGCCATAGCTGCGCCAGGCGTCCAGCCCCACGCGGATGACCGTCATCGCTGCTGCCAGGGTTTCTACGTTGTTGATGGCGGTGGGCTGGTAGAACAAGCCATGCGTGGTAGGGAAGGGGGGTTTGATGCGCGGAAAGCCGCGATTGCCTTCGATGGCTTCAAACAGGGCTGTTTCCTCGCCGCAGATGTAGGCGCCCGCACCCAGGCGCAGTTCGATGTCGAAGTGAAAATCATCGCGCCCCAGGATGTTGCGCCCCAGGTAGCCGGCGGCGCGCGCCTGAGC
>CAYQYJ010000392.1:0-1761 GCA_964421605.1 uncultured Ardenticatenaceae bacterium
CTGGCAGAATCAGAAATAGCGGATATTCGTGACCGGTATGGTGTTTTCTCTCTGGAAGAGCTATATGAAGCCATTCAAATTGGCAGCGTGGTGGAGCATCCCGCCTGGGAAGATTACATTGTCTGGAAAAACAAGTTATCACATATTGCTTCTTTACGCCATTTGGCAACAAATAACTGATGCTCGCTCTCTATCGAACTCTCATCGCCTTAGCAGAGAACAGGTTCGGCGATGTTGTTGTTCAGGCAAAGTTCATTGGCGGCACGCCAGCAAATCCCAACAAACTTCGCCTCTTGATAGCGGATGGCTCTTTTTTAGATATCTGGCTGTCTGCGGACGGCGATTATTCCTACCATTGGGAACGAAGAGGGCAAACGGGGGAGATATACCGATGGGACAATGCGCCGCATCATACCCAGATAAGCAGCTTTCCCGATCATTTCCATCAAGGTAATGAACAAACAGTCATCACAAGTGATTTAAGCCCATACCCTGAGTTGGCGCTATTTGAAATCCTAACTTTCGTGAAACAAGTCATCACGAGTCGCCAAAGGTGATGCCTTGGGCCAGGGGGAGGGCGGTGGACCAGTTGATGGTGTTGGTCTGGCGGCGCATGTAGGCTTTCCAGGCATCGGAGCCGGATTCGCGCCCACCGCCGGTTTCTTTTTCGCCGCCAAAAGCGCCGCCGATTTCAGCGCCGCTGGTGCCAACGTTGACGTTGGCGATGCCGCAATCGGAGCCGGAAGCGGCGAGGAAGGCTTCGGCGGCGCGCAGGCTGTCGGTGAAGATAGCGCTGGAGAGGCCCTGGGGGACGTCGTTGTGTAGGTGGAGCGCTTCAGCCAGGTCGTCGTAGACAAGCAGGTAAAGAATGGGGGCGAAGGTTTCCTGGCGGACGATGGGGGTTTGCGCCGGCATTCTCACAATAGCTGGCTCCACAAAGTTGGCTCCCAAATCGGGGCGGGGCCGACCGCCTACCAGCAGCGCGCCGCCTTCAGCCTGCGCCTGGAGCAGGGCGGATTGCATGGCGCGCACAGCAGTTTCAGTGACCAATGGGCCCATCAGCACGCCTGCCGCCAGCGGGTCGCCAATCTGCACCTGTTGATAGGCGCGCACCAGCCGCGCGGTCAGTTCGTCAACCACAGCGCGGTGGACAATAAGACGGCGGGTGGTGGTGCAGCGCTGACCGGCGGTACCGACCGCGCCGAACAGGATGGCGCGCGCCGCCAGTTCCAGGTCGGCGTCGGCGGCAACGATGATGGCGTTGTTACCGCCCAATTCCAGGATGGTGCGGCCAAAGCGGGCAGCGACAACCTGGGCCACGCGGCGGCCCACGCGGGTGGAGCCGGTGAAGGAGATGAGGGGCAGGCGCGTATCGTGGATGAGCCGCTCGCCTACGTCGCTGCCAACGCCCACCAGGAGGTTGAAGACGCCGCTGACGCCGTGATCAGCCATGACCTGATTGGCAATGTGTTGGACAGCCACAGCGGTTAATGGGGTGAGTTCGGACGGTTTCCAGATGACGACGTCGCCGCAGACGGCGGCAATGGCGGCGTTCCATGACCAGACGGCTACAGGAAAGTTGAAGGCGGTGATGACGCCCACGAGCCCGAGGGGGTGCCACTGTTCGTAGAGGCGGTGGCCAGGGCGTTCGGAGTGCATGGTGAGGCCGTACAACTGGCGGGAGAGGCCAGCGGCGAAGTCGCAGATGTCTATCATTTCCTGGACTTCGCCATGCCCTTCGACGCGGATTTTGCCCATTTC
>CAYQYJ010000392.1:1861-4044 GCA_964421605.1 uncultured Ardenticatenaceae bacterium
C
Source organism: uncultured Ardenticatenaceae bacterium (assembly GCA_964421605.1). GTDB lineage: Bacteria > Chloroflexota > Anaerolineae > Promineifilales > Promineifilaceae > JAGVTM01. The sequence goes on from CAYQYJ010000392.1 coordinate 1,863, forward strand.
AGGGTCAAGTGTAGCACAAGGCGGGCTAAGGGAACCAAACGCGATCAACAGGCGTTTATGAAGTAGAATAACGCTGCCTGTACCAGTTGGGCACAGGCGGCGATGCTTGATGTCAGTAGGCGGCGCTGGGCATGGCGCAGGCTGTGACCAGCGCCTCTGTGGGAGAAATAAAAATGAAAAGGATGCGGCGAGTTTTGCCCTTGTTGATGTTGTTCTTTTTGCTGCTGCCGGCGCTGGCTTGCAACTTCAACAGCCAGCCGGAAGCAACCCCTACCCTGTTTATCCCGACTCCGCCTGTGCCGACAGCCACGACCACGAGCGCGCTGCCCAGCCAGGAGCCGGTTACCGTAGCGCCGCCAGCGGCGACGCTGACGGTTGTACCTTCGGCGACCAACCTGCCCACCGGTGAGCCGATCAGCCAGGCAACGAGTACGCCTGCGCCAGCCACGCCCACGGCGGCGCCCACGCGGGATACCAACGTCACGTACCGCGTGGTGTATGTGGCGGGGGATGACGTTTTGAACGTGCGCAGTGGGCCGGGGGTAACGAATCCAGTTCTGACCACGCTGGCTCCGGGCGCCGCGGGCGTCAGGCTGAGCGCAGGCACGGCTACGGCAGTGGGGGCGTCCCAATGGGTGGCGGTGCAGGCGGGCGGCGCGTCCGGTTGGGTGAATGATGTCTATCTGACGGAAGTGGTGGACGCGGCGCAGTTTTGCCAGGACCCGGCAGCGCGGGCGGCGTTGGATGCCTTCATTGAGCAAGTACGGCAACAGTCTACGTCTGCCAGCGGCGCAGCGCAGCCGCTGCATTGGCAGCGGGGGCTGCACGTGCGGGTGAACTGGTGGAACCCGGAGGTGTGGCTGTCGGGAGCGACGCTGCAAAATGTGTACGCGGACAGCGCCAGCCGGAGTTGGGGCATTGCCGATGGCAGCGGGCTGCCGATTCAGGGCTCGTTTAACCAGGTAATTATGCCGCTGTTGCAGCGCGATTTGCTAGGCGGCAGCCAGGTTGGGTGTAATACAATTTTGCACGGGGGTACGGCGGGGTTGGTGCGGCTGCCGGAGGAGTATGCCGGCATCAACTTCTTCTCAGTGCATCGCCCGGCGCCCACAGGCGGCGTGGAAATGGATTGGGGCACCTGGGTGGTGGGCGTGGAGCGGTGGCAAGGACAGTATTATGTGAGCTTTCTGGTGCATTTCCAGTGGGAGATTTAGCTAAAAGTTCAACTTCTCCGAAGAAGTTGAACTTTTGAATGGTTAATCCAGCGCCTGGGAGAGGTCGGCGATCAGGTCGCGGACGTCTTCCAGGCCAACGGAGAGGCGCACCAGGCCGGGGATGACGCCGCTGGCGGCGATCTGGTCTTCGGTCTGCACGCTGGAGATGGTGCTGGCAGGGTGGGTGATGAGGGAGTGTACGCCGCCCAGGCTGACCGCCAGGCGGATTAGCTGCAAGCGGGAGAGCAGGCGATAGCCGGCTGCCAGACCACCGTGTAAATCGAAGCAAACCATGCCGGCAAAACCCGTCATCTGTCGCTGCGCCAGAACGTGCTGCGGATGGGTAGGCAAGCCGGGGTAATAGACTTCGCGCACGGCAGGGTGGGCAGCCAGGAATTCGGCGACGGCTTGACCGTTGGCATTGTGCTGCGCCATACGCAGGTTAAACGTCTTCAACCCTCGCTCCAGCAGCCAGGCTTCAAAGGGGTGCAGCACCGCGCCTAACATAACGTGCTGCCGCCACAGGCGGGCCACAAGCGCCTGGGAACCGACTACTACGCCTGCCACCACATCGGAATGCCCCGCCAGGTATTTAGTGGCGCTGTGCAGCACCAGGTCTATGCCCATTGCCAGCGGACGCTGGTTGTAAGGGGTGGCAAAGGTATTGTCGGCTACAGCGAGCAGATTATGGGCGCGCGCCAGGTTGGCTACGGCAGCGAGATCGGTAAGGGCAAGAGTGGGGTTGGCGGGGGTCTCTACGTAAATCAGGCGGGTGTTGGACTGCACGGCGGCGGCAAAGGCTGCCGGATCGGTTTGCTCCACCTGGGTGCAGGCGATACCCAGGCGGGGCAGCATTTCCTGAAAGACGTGGGCGGTGGTGGGATAGTGGGTGCGCTGGGCTACCAGGTGGTCACCTGCCTGCAAAAAGGTCAAGAGTACGAGGGAAATAGCCGCCATGCCAGAGGCAA
>CAYQYJ010000393.1:0-4018 GCA_964421605.1 uncultured Ardenticatenaceae bacterium
TACCCCTTCCCTGGCAAAGAGGGCGGGATTACCCGATTATTTTCTTAATGTCCAAACAGTTTGCGCTACAAAAATAGGGGCGTATGCGATACGCCCCTACATGGGACGAGGCGGGCGCGGAGAATTGTAGGACAAAAGGAACTGGCATGGCATTGGAAATTAAAGTTACCCCGGACGACGAGTACAATCAAACGCTGGTCAAAAATGCCCACCCGGCCGACTGGCAAAATCCCACGCCAGATGGTCGCTACAATCTTCTGGTCATCGGCGGCGGCTCGGCCGGGCTGGTAGCGGCTGTGGGGGCCGCCGGATTGGGGGCCAGGGTAGCGCTGGTGGAAAAACATCTGCTTGGCGGCGATTGTCTCAACGCCGGCTGTGTTCCTTCCAAAACGATTTTGCGCTCAGCCAGGGTGATTGGGGAGATGCGGCGGGCGGCTGACTTTGGGATCGCCATTCAGGGGGAAGTCGTGGTGGATTTTGCCGCCGTCATGGCCCGGATGCGGCGTATTCGCGCCGAGATTAGTTATCATGATTCAGCGCAGCGGTTCCGCGACCTGGGTATTGATTTATATTTGGGCGATGGGCAGTTCGTTAGCGCGAACAGATTTGCCGTGGGCGGTCGTACTATCACTTTCCGCAAAGCCGTCATCGCTACGGGCGCCAGAGCCGCCTTTATCCCTATTCCGGGCCTGCAAGAGACGGGTTATATTACCAATGAAGGGGTTTTCGAACTAACCCATCTGCCGCCGCGCCTGGCTATTATCGGCGCGGGGCCGATTGGCCTGGAGATGGCGCAGGCTTTTGCCCGCTTTGGCAGCCAGGTTACGGTGTTTGACATCCTGCCCGTGATGGGGGGGCTGCGCGATGCGGCAGGGATAGGCGTGATCCGCAGCGCCCTGGAAGCAGATGGGGTTCGGTTTTTCCTGGAGAGCCAGACGCAAAAGATTGAGCGAAGCGGCGCGGGCAAGGGGCTAACGTTCACGCACGCGGGGGAAACGAAGACGGTGGTCGTAGATGAAATTTTGCTGGCGGCAGGACGCCGGCCCAATATTGAGGGGCTGAATCTGGAAGCGGCCGGGGTAGCCTATAGTAAAAAAGGGGTATCGGTCAATGACCGGCTGCAAACGACCAACCCGGCTATTTATGGCGCGGGGGATGTGGCTATTCCCGCCCAGTTTACGCATACGGCGGACGCGACCGCGCGTATTGTGTTACAAAACGCGCTGTTCCTGGGGCGCAAGCGGTATAGCAACCTGATTATCCCGTGGACGGTTTACACCGACCCGGAGATTGCCCATGTGGGGCTGTTTGATTATGAGGCTGAGGAGCGGGGTTTGGCGGTGGATAGTTTTACGGTTCATCTGCGAGAAACCGACCGGGGGCGCACGGACAGTGAAGATGGGTTTGCCAGGATTTATGTAAAGAGGGGCAGCGACAAAATCCTGGGGGCGACTATTATTGCCCGCCATGCGGGCGAGATGATCAGCGAGATTACGACGGCGATGATGGCTGGCGCGGGCATGAGCAAACTGGCGCAAACTATCCACCCTTATCCCACCCAGGCGGAAATGATTAAGAAAGCGGCGGATGCCTGGAACCGCACGCGCCTGACGCCGACGGTAGCCAGGTTGTTTGCTAAATGGTTGCGCTGGCAGAGGTAGTGTCGGGCAGGGATGCCCAACCTACGTGTTGAGGAGGAAACTTTGAAGAAGACGGTTATTTTACTGTTGATGTTGTTGGTGGTGGGGTGTAGCGGCGCGGCGCCGGAGGATGATACGGCTAATGCCGGCAACGGCACGGCGCAGAGTGCGGCAACGGCTGTCATTGAATCCGCGCCTGAGGGGGCTGCGCCGCCGCCGGGTTATGAAGGCAAGGCGTGGGCGGATATTGTGGCCGAAGCGGATGGCCAGGTGGTTAATTTTTATATGTGGGGGGGCAGCGACCTGATCAACACCTGGGTGACGGGGTATGTGGCCTCGACCTTACGGGAGGCGTACAACATCACCCTGAATATGGTACCGGTCAGCGACGCGCCCGAATACATCAATAAGGTATTGGGCGAAAAAGAGGCCGGGCAGGATAGCGGCGGCACGGTAGACCTGGTGTGGATCAACGGCGAGAATTTCCGCACCATGCGCCAGGGGGATTTGCTCTATGGCAATTGGTCGCAGTTCTTACCCAGTTCCGCTTATGTCAACTGGGATGATCCCAGTGTGGCTAATGATTTCGGGTATCCTGTGGACGGGTATGAAGCGCCTTATGGCAAGGCGCAGTTTGTGATGATTTACGACAACGCCCGTGTGCCCGAACCGCCGCGCTCCATTCCGGCGCTGGTGGCCTGGATCAAAGCGAATCCGGGGCAATTTACCTATCCCGCGCCGCCCGATTTCACGGGCAGCGCCTTTGTGCGCCACATGTGTTACGATGCCGCCGGCGGTTATGCAACGCTGTTGGGTGAATTTAATCAGGCGGTTTTCGATGAAAAGGCGGCTGCTTGTTGGGCGCTGCTCAATGAGATTGAGCCGTTTTTGTGGCGCAGCGGGCAAACTTATCCGGAAAACCATACGCGCCAGCAGGATTTGTTCGCCAATGGGGAAGTGAGTTTTGATATGGCGTATAATCCGGCGGAAGCCAGCAGTCTGATGGAGAATGGTCGTTACCCGGAAACGACGCGCACCTTTGTCTTTGACAGCGGCACGATTGCCAACACGCATTATGTGGCTATCCCGTATAACTCTGACCACAAGGCGGCGGCTATGGTGACGGCGAATTTCTTGCTCTCGCCTGCGGCGCAGTTGAGCAAAGCGCAGCCCGAAAACTGGGGCGATTTGCCCGTGCTAGACCCGGCGCGGCTGCCCGCCGACCTGCAGACTGAATTTGCGGCTATTCCCCGCGGCGCGGCGACGCTTTCGACTGAAGAATTGGCCGCCGCCCGCCTGCCAGAGTTACAGTCTGCCTGGCTAACGGCCTTTGAACAGGGCTGGCAGGAGTGGGTGCTGCAACAGTGAGAGGGCGACAAGGGAACGAGAAGATAAGGGGAAAGGGATTAACGCCTGTTCGTCTGTTTTTCTGGTCTCCCTCTCGCCCCTTTTCTTTCTCGCCTTACCTTATGCTCGCCCCGGCGCTGGCGGTGATTGGGGGGCTTTTTGGCGGCGGGCTGTTGATGGCGCTGCTGCAAAGCGTGGGGTATGCGCCGGCTATTGGCCGGACTGAGTTTAGCCTGGAAGCGTACCGGCGCGTATTTAGCAGCCCGGCTTTTGGTCGTTCGCTGCTGCTGACCGTATGGATGGCAGGGGTAAGTACGGTTGTTTCAACGAGCCTGGCTCTCCTGGCGGCCCTGACGCTGCGGCGCGCCTTCCGCGGCAAGCGGGCGGCGACGTTCATTTTCCAGTCTAATCTACCGATTCCCCATCTGGTGGGAGCCATTGCTATTTTGTTCCTTTTTACCCAGAGCGGCTTTCTGGCGCGGCTGGGGCATCTGGTGGGGGTGATTCAGGTTCCGGGCGATTTTCCGGCGCTGGTGTTTGATCCGTTGGCGCTGGGCGTCATCCTGGAATATGTGTGGAAAAGCAGTGTGTTCACGGGGGTAATTTTGCTGGCGGCGCTGCAAGCGATGGGGGAGGATTACGAAGAGACGGCGCGCACATTGGGCGCGAGTCGTTGGCAGCGTTTTCGGTATGTGACTTTGCCGTTGCTGCGACCAGCCCTATTGTCGGCGTCTATTTTGGTGTTTGCTTTTACTTTTGGGGCGTTTGAAGCGCCGCTGCTGCTGGGGGCGCGTTATCCCTCGGCGCTGCCGGTGCTGGCGTACCGATTGTATAGTGATGTAGACTTGAATGCGCGACCGGAGGCGATGGCGATGAGTGTGGTTATTGCCGGCATCATTACCATTTTGATTTTGTTATATATGCGCCTGCTGCGAAAATAATCTCAGGCAAAGACCTGTAGGACAAACTGTTTGAAGTTTAAGAAAATAATTCGGCAAACGGCGGTGAAGACACCGCTAAGGGCAGACCCC
>CAYQYJ010000394.1:0-4011 GCA_964421605.1 uncultured Ardenticatenaceae bacterium
CACAATTGCGCGGCAAAGGTATATTGCGCCTGAACGATACCACAGCCCACCGCCCGCGCAATGTCTGGTGAAAACTGGCAGCAATTCTCAATTTGTACGGGTTTGCCCCTTGGGCCGTTGGCGGAAACCAATGTAAAAGAAGCCCCCATCCCCCAACCCCCTTCCCCCGAGGGGGAAGGGGGCTTTTGGCTGAGGGCGAGGGGCGCGCCCCTCGCCCTCTATGACCCCGCCCCTGGCAGCGATTCAGCCACAGGCTAAACAGCCTAAATGAGAATTGCGGGAAAACTGGATACCGCCGCGGCTGTAAGATTGGGGCGGTTCGCGCGTTATATAAGCAGTTCTGGAACTTATTCCACCGGGCAGATGCCGGCATCTGCCCGGTCACTGGAAACTTTATGAATGAATTGCACGAGGCAGAGTTGGTGGCGCAGGCGCAACAGGATGCCCGCGCCTTTGACCGTTTGTTTGATCGTTACGTAGACCGTATTTACGGCTACGTGCGGCGGCAGACGGATGATGAGGCGCTGGCGCAGGATGTGACGGCAGCCACGTTTGAGAAAGCGCTGCGGCAGATCGGTCGTTTTCGCTGGCAGGGCGTCAGTTTTGGGGCGTGGTTGTATCGCATTGCCCGCAACGAATTGATACAGCAGCAGCGGCGGCGGCGTTGGCTGACCCCGCTGCGTTGGTGGCAGGTGGCAGACAGTCATGTTGAAGCCGCCGTACAGCAGCGGGAACAACGGGATCAGGTGCAGGCGGCTTTGGCTAAAATACCGGCTAATGATCGCGAAATCCTCATTCTTCGTTTTTACGAGGACCTGAGCAGCGCCGAGGTAGCCGTTATTTTGAACTGCTCGCGCAACAACGTTTATGTGCGGGTACATCGGGCCTTGCAGAAGTTGCAGCAAGAATTGGAATCGAACAATCAGGAGGTATCCGTCTATGTCTCAGACTAAATCACCCTTTGACGCTGACGATTGGGGCCGCAAACTGGACGCAGACGCGCAGGATGACCCCACGCTGCGCCTGGCAGCGGAGTTGTCCGCCTGGCGACCGCCTGCCCCGCCCACGCCGCCTGCCTTCAAACAGCGGCTGCGCCGCCAGCTCTGGCAACAAGCAGAAGGAGCACAAACTGTGAAAAAGAACCGCTTCAATCAATTGGTAACCGCCGGCTTCACCGTCGTCATCTTAATAGGCGTCGCCTTACTGGGGTATGCCTGGTTGACGCAGTTGCGGGCCGCCCCCGAAAACCCGGCGCTGGCCCCCGTCAATCCGGCGCGGGATGAGAAAGCGACAAACGATTTGCCCACGCCCTTTCCCACCACAGCGCCGCTGCTGGTGGATCAGGCTGCACCCGCTGCCGCTGACTACGTGCGCCTGATTGCCGTGTCGCCTGGCCCGGACACGCTGCTGACGGGCGTCCACGACTTCACCCTGACGCTGGGCTATCGCCTGCAATCACTGCCTACCGCTAATTTGCGCGCCAGTCTGGTTAATCTGGAAAACCCCACCAGCGCCAGTGGGCGGGCAGCCATAGCGGGGCTGGTGTTGGATACGCCGCTGGCAGCGGCAGCCGATGAAACGATCATTACGGTCACAGGCGTGTGGCGGGTGCCGGAAGAAGCGTGGATGGGGCCTGGCCCGCTGCAGTTGTGGCTTACTCTGGCTGATCCGGACACAAGCAGCGGGCAGCTTCAGTTCCTTATGGAGCAAACAGTGGAGGAAGTATCCTGGTTCATGGAGCCGCGTTACCAGAACGTGACGCCCCAACTGTATCCGCGTCTGCTGTGGGTGGATGATTGTGATCCGCGCCAGGATGCGGCGTTTTGCCAGTTGAGCGACAGTCTGGCGGTGTTGGCTGATTTTTATGGGGTGATAGAGGAGTTGGGGGCCACGCTGGATTACCAGATACCCACGGCGGTGGATGATCTGATGGGGTATGACGTGGTGATCGCTAATTTCTGCGGGAATGCCGGCAAAGCCATCCCCCTCATCGAACAATACATCCAGGCCGGCGGTTCCGTCGTCGTCATGGGCGACAGCTTCTGTCGTGGCGTGGCTGTAGGCGACCAGAGCGGCTATACCTCCGCACAGGCAGCCAGCTTGCTCAGCGAGCCGCGCGGCATCTTCTTCAGGGAAACGAATACAGTTGATCAGCCGTGGGCAGACGTCATTGCCGTGCATCCGATCACATTGGGCGTTGATCGCCTGTCTGTGCCTGGCAGCGACAGCCTGCAGGTAATGCCGCCGTCCCAGGCAGTGGCCGCCCGCAGCGGCGAGCCTTTTGTGGCGGTCTATGACGATGTGGGGACGGTTGTCGTCATTCCGCGCGTTGGCTTTACCTGGACCCAGGCGGATGCGCCGCAGCCGGCGAACTTCATCCTCTGGCGCAACATGCTGGTCTGGCTGGCGAATATGACACAGGTAAAGTTGGGGCAAATGCCGGCATTTCTCCCCGCACCGTACAACACGCCATTACCACCCGCGCCGCCGACGCCCACCCCCTGGGTGACGTCCGACGCCCCGCCCGTCAGCGGCCTGATCAGCTTTGTTTCCTATCGCCAGGGCAGCGCCGACATCTTTACGATTGATCCGGCCACGCTGGAGACGCGCCAACTGACTGATAACGCGGATAATGATGTGCAGCCAGACTGGTCGCCTGATGGTCGCCAACTGGTGTATACCAGCCGCCAGGATGGGAACCTGGAGATTGTGCGCATGAACGCCGATGGCAGCGACCCGACAGTGCTGGCTGCCGATCCCAATGAGGATGCTTCGCCTCACTGGGCGCCTGATGGGCAGCGTATCGTCTTCTCCAGTATGCGGGATGGCAACTTCCATATCTGGACCATGACGCCTGATGGCGCGGATTTACAGCGGTTGACGCAGCTTGACCGCCCGGACCAACAACCGTACTGGCGGCCGGATGGTCAGATTGTGTTTACGCGCCTGAGCGGTTCTGTGGCTGAGCCGATTGTGATGAACGGGAACGGACAGGATGTGGAGCCGCTAGAGATAGTTGGACTGCCGGCCACCGCGCAAACCCTGGCCTGGTCGCCCGACATGCAGTGGTTGGCTTTTACCTGGATGCGCGACGGTCAATCCGATAGCGATATCTACCTGATGTACCGGGATGGCACGCAGCTAACGCGGCTGACGTATAGCACGGGCATGGAGGCAGCGCCCGCCTGGTCGCCTGATGGGCAGTATCTGGCGTATGTGTCTGATGTGGATGGGAATTGGGAGGTGTATATGATGCCGGCATTTTCTGGCGACCGCACTCCCACCCGCCTTACCCATGATCCCGCCGCCGACCTGGAACCCGCCTGGGGACGGGCAGCGGACAACTAGGCAGTCAGACTGGATTCTTCCAGGGCGTGACGCCGCCCGAAAGCCGCGTCACGCCTTTTTTTGTGGTATCAGCCTGCGCGCAGTTGGCGCAGGGCTGTGGGCGGGGGGCCTTGCTGCAAATGGGCGATGATTTGGGCGGCGCAGGCGGCGGGGGAGAGCAGGCTGGTATCTACTTCCAGGTCATACAGCCCGTGCGCGTGAACGCGGTCGAACTGGGCGCGGGCCTGCCCCAAGGTGCGGTTGCCGCGTTCGCGCTCTCGCTGTTCGACGACGGACAGGGGGCAGCGCACGCCAATCAGGTAGGCGGGCAGGTCGGCAAAGAGGGCGGCGCATTCGGTTGTCCAGGCGGGTTCTACCAGGACGTGGTCGGCGATGACGCAGTTGCCGGCACGGGATAGGGCGGCGATGGCGTGGTGCATACCGGACACCAGCCGGTGACCCATGGGGCCGGCTTCTACTGCCAACCCTAGCACGTCATCCCACAGGGGGCGGTCTAAATAGCGAGTGGGCAGCATCCAGAGGAAGCGGTCAATGCCGGCATCCAGAAAAGGCTCATCCAACTGCGTTTGCAGCGCTTTGACAAGGCTGGTTTTGCCGGAACTGGACGTGCCGTTGAGGATAATGATTGTGCCTGTCTGCATGGCATAATCATACCACCTGGGG
>CAYQYJ010000395.1:0-2056 GCA_964421605.1 uncultured Ardenticatenaceae bacterium
TGAGCGATGCCTTCGTTGGCGTAGACGCGGGCGGGCAGCGGTGTGGTGTTGGAGATTTCCAGGGTGACGTATCCTTCCCACTCCGGCTCAAACGGGGTGACGTTGACGATTAAGCCGCAGCGGGCGTAGGTGGATTTGCCAATACAGATGGTCAACACCTGGCGCGGAATGCGGAAATATTCAATGGTGCGGGAAAGGACAAAGGAATTGGGCGGAATCACGCACACTTCTCCCTTGAAATCCACGAAGGATTGGGGCGCAAAGTGCTTGGGATCGACCACGGCGGAATGCACGTTGGTAAAAATTTTGAACTCGTCGGTCACGCGAATGTCATAACCATAAGAGGAGAGGCCATACGAGATAACGCCTTCGCGTTTTTGCCCATCAATAAACGGCTCTATCATGCGTTGTTCCAGAGCCATGCGGCGAATCCAGGCGTCGTTTTTTAATCCCATGGAGCGTATCCTGTGGCAGAAGGAGAAAGGGTCAATTGGTGAATTCGTGAATTGGGGAACGGTTAACGGTCATGAGGCCGCAGCGTTCACATCACGTCTGGGGCGGACATGCCCATCAGGTCGAGCACGCGGGCGAAAAGGGTTTTGGCGGCGCGGTAAAAGCGCAATCGCGCCAGGCGCAGCGGCTCAGGCACTTCGCTATGCAGCACGCGGCACGCTTCGTAGGTAGGATGAAAGGCTGCCGCCAGATCGTAAGCATAAAAGGCGATGTGGTGGGGTTCGTAGGTCACGGCGACTTTTTCCAGGGTTTCATGCAGTTCTTGGGCTTTGCGCAGGAAGTTCAGCTCGAATTCGTGGGTGAGCAGGGCGAGATCTGCGTTGGCGTCGGCGTCGGGAGGCAGACCGGCTTCGGCCCACTTGCGGAAAATGCCGGCACACCGCACATGCGCATTCTGAATGTAAAACACCGGGTTCTTGTCTGACTGCTCCACCGCCAGGTTCAGATCAAACTCCACCGGGCTATTCGCCGAGCGCGCCAGCATAAAGTAGCGCACCGCATCGGAACCAACTTCGTCTACCAACTCATCCAACGTGACATAATGACCACGGCGCGTACTCATACGCACCTGCTTGCCATCCCGAATCAGGGAGACGATCTGGTGAATCAACGTATACACGAAGTCGGGCGAATAGCCCAGCGCCTTCACTCCTTGCAGCACGGTTTGCGCTGTGGTGTGGTGGTCTGGACCAAAAATGTCCACGACCCGATCAAAGCCGCGCTCCGCTTTATGCCAATGATAGGCAATGTCCGTCATACGGTAAGCAGGCTCGCCGCTAGATTTGATCAGCACGCGATCCTTCTCATCCCCCACAGCGGTGGAGCGAAACCACCATGCCCCATCTTGCTTATAAGCCATCCCTTTGTCCGCCAGATCTTCCAGCGCCTGCCACACGCGCCCGCTGCTGTACAGGTCTTGCTCGTTGTAATAAACGTCATGGACAATGTTGATGCGGCGCAGGGTGGCTTTCTGGTTGGCAAACATCGTGTTTTTGGCGACTTCGGCGAATCTCTCCACAGGTTCATGGCGCAGGGCATCGCCGTGCAGCCCCACCAGGACGGCGGCAATCCAATAGATGTAGTCGCCTTGATAATGCTCCTCCCCCAACGCCACGTCGTCGCCCAGAATTTGCAGATAGCGAATCTGCACAGACTCGCCTAAGAGGCGGATTTGATTGCCGGCATCATTGTAATAATACTCCCGCGTCACCTCATAGCCAGCGGCGGTCAGCACGCGGGACAACGTGTCGCCAATCACGCCGCCGCGCGTGCGCCCAATCGTAATGGGTCCCGTAGGGTTGGCGCTAACAAACTCAACTTGCGCCTTTTGCCCCGCGCCCAAAGCAAACGCGCCAAAATGGGGGCTGGCAGCGATAATCTCATTGACCAGGTTCTGGAAATAAGCCAGTTGCAGACGAAAGTTGATAAAACCTGAGGCAGCCACCTCGGCGGTCGCCAGATAAGGCAGCGGCGGCAAATGGCTGGCAATCAGGTTGGCGATTTTGAGGGGAGCCATACGCGCCAGGCGCGCCAACTGCAAGGC
>CAYQYJ010000395.1:2156-3995 GCA_964421605.1 uncultured Ardenticatenaceae bacterium
GCGATCAGGGCGTCACCGGATAGCATTCGCATAGACCTGTACTGTTTGTTGAATTGTCTTCTCCCAGGAAAACTGTCGCGCCTGGCGCAGCCCTTTCTGCCTCAACTCGGCAGCCAGGTTATCCTGCACCAACGCGGCAATGATGGCCCCGCCCATGCCCCGCTCATCGTCCGGGTCTACAGCCAGGGCGGCATCTCCCACTACTTCGCTCAAGGAAGCGACGTCGGTAGCCACCACGGGCGCGCCGCAAGCCATCGCTTCCAACGGCGGCAAGCCAAATCCTTCATACCGGCTGGGGAAAACGAAAGCGCTGGTCTGACGGTACAGGACAGGTTTATCCGCCTCCTCCACAAACCCTAACCAGCGCACGTGAGCGTCCAGCCCCAGTTTTTCAATGTAGCGGTCGTAATCGGGGTAATGGGGCGAGACTTTGGCGGGTTTCATGCCGGCAAGCAGCAGCGGATACTCCTCCCCCATCGCCTGCGCCACGTAAGTGTACGCCAGCAATAGCGTGGTTACATTCTTATGCAGCACGTAGCCGCCCAAATAAAGCACATAAAAATCAGGCAGATCATACTTGCGCGTCACCGCCATATCCAGCAGCAAGTTAGTCTTATCGGTATATTCTGGACCAACCGCCAGGTGAATGGGCGTCACTTGAGACGATGGAATGTCCAGGCTGCGCACAATGTCCGCTTTGCTGGCGTGCGAGTCGGTAATCACGTGGCGGGCGCCGCGGGCGCTGGCGGTCACCAACGCCTGGTACAACCTGGCAGACGCGCCGCGACGATATTCAGGCGTCAGACGGGTGATAATGTCGTGTACGGTGACCACCAGGGGCACAGGCGATTGCAGCGGCGCGCCCCAATAGGGCACATGGCTCACGTCCGCTCCTATACGGCGGCAGACGCGCGGAAACGTGACCTGCTCAAACAGGACTTTGCCCAGATTGCCCGGTCGCAGGGGCGTCGTTTCCACGCGCACGCTGGGCGGAACCGCTTCCGCGTTCGGCGCGCCAGGGAGTTGGGGAAAGACAAGCGTAATCTCCAGGTCGGAGACAAACCTGTTCAGATAGTAGACAAGCTGGCGCGTATATTGCCCGCTGCCCGTGTGCGGTTGGTTCCAAAAGTAAGCGTTAAGCGCCAGGTGCATGGCGTAGTTATACCAATTCTCATGAGAAACGGCACACGTCGCCGGTTTTGGCATCTTGCCCGACCTCTTGTTATAATGACGCCATTGTGACTGACGTGGACATTACCAACCAGACTGACGAACAGTGGATGCAGTTAGCCCTGGCGCAGGCGCAGTCTGCGGCGGCTTTGGACGAAGTGCCTGTGGGGGCGGTGGCAGTTTATGCCGGCAAAGTCATCGGCGCCGGCTACAATCGCAAAGAAAGCGACCTGGACCCCACCGCCCACGCCGAAATATTCGCCCTGAAGCAGGCGGCGGCTCATCTGCAAAACTGGCGGCTGATCGGGGTTACGCTGTACTCGACCCTGGAACCCTGCCCCATGTGCGCGGGGGCCATGATCCAGGCGCGGCTCAGCCGGCTGGTGTACGGCGCGCGCGACACCCGTTTTGGCGCGGATGGCTCTATCGTACAGGTACTGCGCGAACCTCGCTTCAACCACGCCGTAGAAATCACCAGCGGCGTGTTGGAGGCGGAAGCGGGCGCGCTGCTGCAAGAATTCTTCCGCAAGCTGCGCCAGAGGCCATAACCAGCGGTATTGTTCACTAACAGCCCCTATTTGGAGAGGTGCCAGAGTGGTTGATCGGGGCGCTCTCGAAAAGCGTTGTGGCCGCGAGGTCACCGTGGGTTCGAATCCCACCCTCTCCGCT
>CAYQYJ010000396.1:0-3985 GCA_964421605.1 uncultured Ardenticatenaceae bacterium
TTTATGTACATCCTGCCCAACTTCCAAAACCCTGGCGGCGTCACTTTGTCGCTGCCGCGGCGGCAGGAACTGATTGCCATGTCTGATCGGTATGGTATTCCGATTATTGAAGATGACCCATACGGGGAACTCCGCTTTGAAGGGGAGCATCTACCGCCGCTGGTGGTACTCGATTCAGCCAGGCTCAACCACCGCACCACAACCTCTAATGGGCAAGGGTATCTACACGGCAACGTAATTTACATGAGCACTTTTTCCAAGACGCTGGCGCCGGGGCTGCGTTTGGGTTGGATCGTGGCCCCCACGGAAGTTATTAAGCGGTGCGTGATGGCTAAACAGGGCATGGACCTGCATACCAGTTCGTTTGTGCAAATCATGGCTTATGAAGTGGTTAAAACGGGTTTCTTGAAGGAACACGTGCGCTTGATCCGCCGCGTCTATGGTGAACGGCGGGACGTGATGCTGGCGGCTATGGAGAAACATTTCCCGGCCGGCGTCACCTGGACCCACCCGCAGGGCGGCTTGTTCCTATGGGTAACGCTGCCAGAGAGTCTGGATGCAGTGGCTTTGTTAGAAAAGGCTGTGGAAAACAAGGTCGCCTTTGTGCCTGGGGCAGCTTTCTATCCTGATAACGGCGGTCGCAACACTTTCCGCCTTAACTTTTCCAATGCGCAACCAGAGCAAATTGAACGAGGTATCGCACGCTTAGGTCAGGTGATCGAAGCAGCGCTGTCATTGGAGCAGCCTGTTTTTGCTGTCCATTAGCACGAATTGACACAAAGAAGTCGAACTTCTTTGAGAAGTTGAGCTTCTTTACTCCCACTAGAGGAACAACCAGATGGAAACTTCAATCGTGATCGCTGGATTTGGGGGACAGGGGGTGTTGTTTGCCGGCAAGCTGCTGGCTTATGCCGGCATGGAACACGGCTACCATGTTACCTGGATTCCGTCCTACGGCCCCGAAATGCGCGGCGGCACAGCCAACTGCACCGTTATCATCAGCGACAGCCCCATCGGCGCGCCCATCGTCTCCCGCCCAGACATTGCTGTCGTTTTGAACCAACCTTCCTTTGAAAAGTACGAACCCCTGGTAAAATCGGGCGGGCTGCTGATAGTCAACAGCGCCATTGTTCACGTCCAGACCAGGCGAATGGACATAGATGTGGCTTACGTGCCCGCCAACACCATCGCGGCGGAGCTGGGCAGCGACAAAATGATGAATATGGCGGCGGTAGGCGCGCTGTTATCCCGCCGCCCCATTCTCCCGCTATCCATCATCGGTCAGACATTGGCCGAACACCTGCCCAAAGAGAAAGAGTATCTAGTCGAAAGCAATTTGAAGGTGCTGCAGGCTGGTTACGATACAGCCGCGGCTGTGGTAACTGCCTAAAGCAGATTGGCAAAAGACAGCACATACCAGCCTGTCATCCCGAACGAAAAGCGTGCCTAATGTTTCCTAAAATCCTGGTTCCTTTGGATGGTTCTGAACTGGCTGAACGGGCGCTGCTATTGGCGACCAGGCTGGCGGCGCAAGGCGGCAGCCGGCTCATTCTGCTGCGCGTGCCTGTTTTTGATCTGCCAGAGTCGCTGCTGCCGCCCGTGGTAGAACGTCAAGATGCCCGCTGGCAGGAGTACACTGCCGAAGATGCCGTGCGCGCTGCCACGACTTATCTGGAGCGCATCGCCGCTGGGCTGGCAGAGCAAGGAATCCAGGTGGAAACGCGGGTGGTGGAGGGGGACCCTGCCGGCATTATCCTTGACCTGGCAGAAATGGAGCAAATCAGCCTCATTGTCATGTCCCCGCGCGGCATCACGGGCCTGGCGCGCTGGGTGTTTGGCAGCGTCACCGAGCGCGTGCTGCGCCAGGCGACCTGTCCTGTACTGGTGTCGCGGGCCACAGCAGACGTGCGCCGCGTCTTTATTACCCTGGATGGTTCCCCCTTGGCTGAACACGCTATTGCGCCAGGTCTGGATGTGGCCCAACGGTTGGGCTGCCCCGTCACCTTGCTGCGCGTGGAGCCGCCCGTAGCCAACAACCTCATCGAAGAAATGGTCATTGAACTGGCGCTGGCGGACAATGCCGCCGTGACGCAGTTAACGGACGTGGCCCTGGCTAACGCCGCCTTGTACTTAAATGACGTGGTTGAGCGTTATGCGCAGCCCGGTCGCATTTTGCAAAAGTCGCTGTTGGTCGGCAAAGCTGCCGACCGGATTGTGGAAACTGCCGAGCAAGAGACCGACAGCCTCATTGTCATGGCTTCTCATGGGCGCACGGGTTTGCAACGCTGGGTCTATGGCAGCGTCACAGAAAAAGTGATGCGCAGCGCCGACGCCTCTTTGCTGATTATTCGCTCGGCGTTTGCCAGCCGTCCGCATGTCTGACGCCCTTCTCAGTTAGCAGCCATGCCCGATACCGTTGTCGCTTTCCAGGGAGAACTGGGCGCTTATTCCAACCAGGCCATTTACCACCATTTTGGCCCGGAGACGGCTGTGCTGCCGTGCGTGGATTTTGCCGGCATTTTCGACGCCATCCACCACAGCCACGCCACCCACGGTATGCTCCCCGTAGAAAACTCCCTGGCAGGAACCGTCATCCCTGCCTATGATGAACTGATTGACCACGATCTACGCATCCAGGCGGAACTTGTTTTCCGCGTCACTCATTGTCTGATGGCGCCGGCAGGCGTAACCCTGAATGAGGTCCGGCGCGTTCGTTCGCACCCGCAAGCGCTGGCGCAATGCGCCAACACCCTGCGCCGCCTGGGGCTGGAACCCGTCAATTACTACGACACCGCCGGCGCCGCCCGCGACCTGTCCGCCCAACCCGAACCCCACACCGCCGCCATTGCCAGCCGCCTGGCTGCCGGCATCTACAGCCTGGACATCTTGCTGGCGGGCGTCGAGGACGAATCCTTCAACTACACCCGCTTTTTTGTCCTGGGAACCACGGTCCCGCCGCGTCACGATCCTAGCAAAACTTCCATCATCTTCACCACGCGCCACGTGCCCGGCGCGCTCTATCATGTACTGGGCGAACTGGCCGGGCGCGGCATCAACCTGACCAAAATCGAGTCCCGCCCCCGCCGCAACCGCCCCTGGCACTACCGCTTCTTCGTAGATTTTGAGGGACACGCAGACGACTCCGACGTCCAGGCCGCCCTGCTCGGCATCCTGAAACAAACCTCCTTCCTCAAAGTCCTCGGCTCCTACCCCGCCGCTCCGCCATTCTCCGAAAATCAAAAAGAGGAGACCTCTCGCTAGAAAGGCCTCCTCTTGACAGAATTGGATAGATTGGCTCAATCTTGAAGATTGAGCCAATCTTCTTACAGGGCTTCGCACTGGTCTTGCTTTTCGCCCTGCACGATGTTCCCGCCGCCAACGGGGGCTGGCGTATTCGCCAGGCATTGCAGGTTGGCGTCAATGGTGTTCTGGTAAATCGCCACGCCGCCTTCGTTCTGGAATGCTTGCACGTTTCCATTGACAGTGTTGCGGCGCACCGTCAGGGGGGCGTTGTTGTCGTCCAGCAGAATGTCGCCCGTGATAGCCACGCGGTCAATCAGAGCCGTGCCGCCTTGCACATGCTGGATGCTGCCGCCGACCGAACCCAGGATGACCCAGACCTTCGCCGCGCCTTCCGCCTGGATGTTGCCGTTGACGGCAGCGTCAAAAGCGCGCAGGGTAGAGCCAGTGCCCACATTGACGGTTCCTTCCACTTCGGTGCGGAAGAGGGTGCAGGTAGCGCCATCGGGCACCAGGACGTTATCTACGGTGATGGGGCCGAGCGTACCCGTACAGGTAATTTCTTCGGCAAAGGCAGGCTGGCTGCCGGCAAACAAGAAGGTGAACGATAGGGCAACAAGAAGCATAGCAAACGTGAGGTTTTTCATGGTGTTCTCCTAAGATTGAGGGCTGAAGTCCTGAAATTGATTTCTTGATGAATGAAAATCAGTCATCATAGTGTTCTGTACAAGGATTGCCGGCAGCA
>CAYQYJ010000397.1:0-1618 GCA_964421605.1 uncultured Ardenticatenaceae bacterium
AGCCCGTCCTACATGAAGGTAGGCAGTATGAACGCGGTGGAAGTGAGTGGGTTGCGGAAGTCGTATGGCAAGATTCGGGCGTTGCAGGGGGTGGATTTGCATGTGCCGGCAGGGGCGATTTATGGGCTGGTGGGACCGAATGGAGCGGGTAAGACGACGCTGATTAAGGCGCTGGTGGGGGCGCTGCGGCCCGACGCGGGGCAGGTGCGGGTGCTGGGGCTGGACCCGCTGCAGCAGAAGTGGGCGCTGCGCCGCCAGATTGGGTATATGCCGCAAGCCTACGCCCTGTATGAAGATTTATCGGCGCGCGATCACGTTACTTTTTATGGGCAAGGGCAAAACACGCCCGATCTGGCGCGCAAGGTGGACGAGATTCTGGCTTTTACCGAATTGAGCGAGCGGGCGGACGATCCGGTGCGCACGTTTTCCGGCGGCATGAAGAAACGGGTGTCGCTGGCGTGCGCTCTGATCCATGACCCGGCTATTCTTTTCCTGGACGAACCGACGGCGGCGGTGGACCCGCACCTGCGGCAGCGATCGTGGCAGCTTTTTCGGGCGCTGGCGGGGCGGGGCGTTACCTTATTGATTAGCACGCACCTGATGGAGGAAGCGTTGTTATGCGACCAGGTGACGATTGTGCGTCAGGGGCGGATTGTGGCGATGGATACGCCGGAGCGGTTGCTGGAGCGGGGGCAGAGCCGGCTGTGGTTGCAACGGAACGGGGCCGTGCAGCAGCAGTGGATTCCATCCACGCCCGCGGCGCTGGCGGCGGCGCTGCACGCTTATGGGCTGGCCCCTGACGTGGATGCGGTGAGTGTGCGCCCGGAATCGCTGGAGGAAGTTGTGCTGGACATCATCCAGCAGCAGGAGGCGCAGCCATGAAGCACGTGTGGATTGTGGGGAAACGGGTTATTACACAACTGCGGCATGACAAACGGCTGTTGGGGATTTCCATTGTGGGGCCGTTGCTGATTATGTATTTCCTCAAGATTTTTCTGGACGCGCTGAACGTGGCGGCGCTGACGGCGCGCTACGTGATTCCGTACACCGCCTTTATTGTGCACTTTCTGGCTTTTTTGTTGTGCGCCATTGTGTTGGTGCAGGAGCGGACGGCGGGGACGCTGGAACGAATGTTTATTGCCGGCTTCCGGCGGGGGGAAGTGATTGGCGGTTACATTGTGGGGTATTTTGGTCTGGCGACGCTGCAGGCGGTGGTGGTGCTGACGGAAACGTTGTGGCTGTTCCAACTGGATTATGGGGCGGTGACTTTGTTCAATCTGTTTCTGGTTATCTGGCTGTTGGCTATTGTTTCCGTGCTGTTTGGTATTTTCATCTCTACCTTCGCGCGGCGCGAGGCGCACGTCTTTCCTTTTATTCCGCTAGTTATCTTGCCGGAGATGTTTTTGTCGGGGATGATGGTGGATGTGGAGAAGCTGCCGGTTTGGGGGCAGTGGTTGGGGCGGTTGTCGCCGCTGCATTATGCGAATAATGCGGTGCAGGAGTTGATTAAGGGGGACGTGGGGCTAGACGCCATCTGGCGCGATCTGGTTATCCTGATGGTGTACGCTGTTGTTTTATTGGTTGTGGCTTCGCGGACGCTGCCCGAAGTGGAGTGAGC
>CAYQYJ010000397.1:1718-3974 GCA_964421605.1 uncultured Ardenticatenaceae bacterium
GAATTGTGAGAGGTAAGATTGATGATGAAGTTGATGTGGCGTTGGGGGGTGTTGGCGGTTGTTTTGTTGGCAGCCGGCTGGTTGTGGCAGGAAAGGCAGCCGGCTGCGGCGGCGCCGGGGGCGGTGGTTTTGTTTGTGCAGAATGTGGGGCAGTTTGCCGCGCCGGTGCGTTTTCAGGCGGTGGCGGATGGACATGTGTATTGGTTTACGGAGGGGGCGGTTTATGTGGATGGGGAGCGGTGGGAAGTGCCGGCATTCTCCGCCATCACTCCTTTCGATGCCCGCGCTACGGTGGTTTCTTATTATCAAGGGCCCCAGCCGGCGCAGCGTTTTGAGCGCGTGCCTGTGTGGGGGGGAATTCGCTACAGCGCAGCACTGCCGGGACTTGACCTGGAGTTCACCAGCGAGAACGGGCGGCTGGCGCGGCGCTGGCTGCGCCAGGGGCGGCCCATTGCGCTGGCGGCAGACCGCGATCCGCTGACCGGCTGGCCCGAAGCGAGGGAGGCGCGCGCGCCTGCGGATTGGCCCTTTAGCTTTAGCACCTATCTGGGCGGCATTTATGGCGACGAGGGGGATGGGATTGGCGTGGGGGAGGATGGCAGCGTTTATGTGGGGGGGACAACGACGTCGCTCGTCTTTCCGGAACCAGACCAGGCGGCAGCGCATGGCGTGGACGTTTTCCTGGCGAAACTGCTGCCTGATGGCAGCGATCTGGCTTACGCCATTCACTTTAACCCGCCCAGCAGCGCGCCCGATTATGGGTATGCGCTGGCGGTAGATGGGGCGGGCAACGCCTATGTGGGCGGCACGACGGATTCAGCTGATTTCGGCGTCACGCCAGGGGCTTACGATACCAGTTATGGCGGGGGCACGGATGGTTTTTTGCTGAAGGTGGACGCCGACGGGAACCTGGTCTACAGTACTTTTCTGGGGGGCAGCGACTTTGATATAGTGTTGGCTGTGGCGGTGGACGAAGGCGGACGGGCTTACGTAACCGGCAGCACGTGGTCTAATGATTTCATCGGTACGGTCATTGGGCCGGCGGCTAACCGCAGCGCCTATGTGGCCCGCCTGAACGCCGATGGGTCAAACCTGGAGCGGGGGGTAATCATTGGCGGCAGCAGCACGGACGAAGCTACCGACCTTTCCCTGGATGGGGATGGTTTGATATATATGACGGGCTGGTCTAATTCCACTAATCTGCCCACTACGGCAGGTTCTTTGTCGCCAGGTTCCAACGGGAGCTGGGATGCCTTTGTCTTCAAGGTCAATCTCAATACCAGTTCGGTTGTTTACGGCACGTATCTGGGGGGCGAGGGGGAGGATCGCGGCGCGGGCATTGCTGTAAACAGCGGGGGCAACGTGTTTGTGACGGGGATGACTCGTTCGGCAAACTTCCCCACCAGCGCCACCGGTTATGACAGGGAGTTAGGCGGCGGCGTATGCGGCTTTGACCCCTGCCCGGATGCGTTTGGCGTGCGTTTGAATGCAACGGGTTCGGCGCTGGTGTATGGCACGTTTATTGGCGGGTTGGGGGACGATCAAGGGACGGACCTTGCGTTGGACAGCCAGAACCGGGTGATGATCACGGGTAAAACGGAGGCGGGGGATTTTCCCATTGCCGGCAACGGTTACGATAGTTCATTAGATGGGCTGCGGGACGTTTTTCTGGCGCAGTTGGACGGCGCGGGGCAGACGCTGCTGTATAGCACGTATATGGGCGGCAGCGGCATAGATGAAGGGCAGGGGGTGACGGTAGATGGGGAGGGACTGGTCTATCTGACGGGTCGGACGGATTCTGACGATTTCCCGACGACGGCAGGGGCTTATGACACGACGCACAACAGCATTGAGATGGATGCCATCGTGGTCAAAATGACGCTGGCGGAAGCGCCGCCGCCTACGCTCACGCCTACGCCCACAGCGACGCCGACGACGGCAGCGACGGCGACGCCAACGCAGACAGCGACGCCGGGGGCTTCGCCGACGCCTTCGTTAACGCCGACGCCCACGGCTACCATGCCGCCCACGGCGACGGCCACGCCGTCGCCCACGGTTAGCGCAACGCCCAACGCTACGCTTAGCCCTACGCCAGAAGCGGGGGAGTGGTATGTGTATGTGCCGGCAGTTTTTCGTTAAGGGTCACTTCGCAGTTCAACTTCTTTGCAGCAGTTGAACTGCTGGATGGCGTTGTGTATGGGAGCACTGCACTTAATCGTGGTGGGTGTCAGCCCCGCCTACGGCGGGGCTGACACC
>CAYQYJ010000398.1:0-3968 GCA_964421605.1 uncultured Ardenticatenaceae bacterium
AACAGGGCTTCGTCGGCGTGGAAGGTGTGGGCAAAGAGGCCGGGCAGCCGCCAGAGGAAAGCGAACAGGGTGAGGGCGATTAGCCATCGTTGGGTCTGGCGGGGCATGGGGGAAGGGTTGGCAGGCATCGGTGGGAGGGAAATCGTTAATGGGTGAATTGGTGAATGGTTGATGAGGCGGATTATAGCATGGGGGAGAGGGGAATGGTTAATGCGGGAAAAGGTTTGCGGATCGAGGGTTTTGGGTTAGAATAGGATGTGGCTGACGTGATTGTCTCAACTTCTCAACTGTACCCGATGACGACGTTGAGCGCCGCGTGTGGCAGGGATGTTGCCAATGCCGGCAGGCAGTTACAGAAACTACCCCAAGTTCTCGCAGCCAATTTCTCACCAGGCGTCAGACAGTTAAAGTTAAACCCACTATCTATGGCACTTGCGTATTTCCAGCCCAATCTGACATTCAGTGCGACGCAGATGTGTGCATATGCGGGTTTTGGCTTACCGCCAAAACGCAAAGGACGCCAAGAGTCTGTGACTACCCCTGATAATCTTCGTATCCTGGCGGTAAAACCTCAGCGAGGCTTCGTCGTTACCGGGTTTAATCAAGTCGTATCTGGTCATTTTTAACCGCTGTCCCGGGGGTCTGTCCCCAGGCGGCGGTTTTTTTTTGCGTAAGAGAACGATTTTGGAAAATCGTTTTACGGTTTACGCGAATGGTTTATTAAGGAGGTGATGCCGCAGTTAATAGATAAGTGTTATTCAGCGATTTTGCCGGCGCGTCGTGGGAGGACGCCTGGCGCAACCGCTTTCTCTTATCATGCCCAAATTCAAAAAGAAACGTGTGGAGTTTTGTGAGGGGACAGCGGCGCGGGCTACAGCTCAGCCGGTCTCTCGCAAGCCAACTCTCTATGTACAACCAGTAGGAGAAATAGAAACGTGAGTAAGGCAAAAATTTTCTTGACCCTTAGCATCCTCGTGATCGGCGGCCTGATCATGGCGGCGCGCGGGTTCCAGGCTTCCGAAGCCAGCGAACCAGCCGCCATTGACCCCGGTCTGCGCCAGAGCATCGTAGATGCCGGCAGCGGCGAATACCTGCTCTATCTGCACCAACAGGCCGACCTGAGCGCGGCGGCTACCATGGATTGGAGCGCCCGCGGCCAGTTTGTGTATGACACCCTGCGCGAAACGGCGCGCACGACGCAAGCCGACCTGCTGCGCATCTTGAAGGACCAGCAGGTTGCCGGCAACGTCAGCAGCTACCAGTCCTACTTCATCGCCAACGCCATCCTGGTGAACTCCAACGTGGTCGCCTTTGACCTGTTGGCGCAGCACCCGGACGTGGCGCGCATGGAAATCGCCCCCACCTTCTACATTGAAGAACCCAAACTGAGCGACGCCGAAGCCATCGAATGGGGCGTGCAACGCATCAATGCGCCGCAAATCTGGTCTGACCTGGGCACCACCGGCGAAGGCGTGGTCGTGGCTAACATTGACACGGGCGTGGACTATGACCATCCCGCTGTGGTCAATCAATATCGCGGCAACCTGGGCGGCGGCAGCTACGACCATGACTTCAACTGGTACGACCCGTCCAAAATCTGCGGCAACCCCAGCGTGGCCCCCTGCGACAACAACAATCATGGCACGCACACCATGGGCACCATGGTCGGCGACGATGGCGGCGCCAACCAGATCGGCGTGGCGCCTGGCGCCAAGTGGATCGCCTCCAAAGGCTGTGAATCTGGCTCCTGCTCCACCAACGCCCTGCTGAAATCGTTTGAGTGGATTATCGCCCCCTGCCCGCTGAACATTGAACCCGGCAACCCGTCCTGCGACCCCAACATGCGTCCTGACGTGGTCAACAACTCCTGGGGCAGCTCTGGCGGCAACACCACCTACCTGACCTCCGTGCAGAACCTGCGCGCGGCGGACGTTTTCCCGACCTCTTTGGCGGGCAACTCTGGGCCTGGCGCGGGCACGGTGGGGTCTCCAGGCGACTATGCGGAAAGCTTTACGGCTGGCGCGACGGACATCAACGATGTCATCGCTTCCTTCAGCAGCCGTGGCCCGTCCACGCTGACAAATGAAATCAAGCCCGACATCAGCGCCCCTGGCGTGAACGTGTACTCCGCCATCAACGGCGGCGGCTACGCCAACTTCGATGGGACTCAGATGGCCGGCTCACACGTAGCTGGCTGTTTCGCCCTGCTGCAATCCATTGATCCGGACCTGAGCCTGGATATGGCCGAAGATCTGATGCGCGATTACGCGCTGGACCTGGGCACACCTGGGCCTGACTTCACCTATGGTTATGGTCGTCTGGACTGCTACGCCGCCGCTTCGGAACTGTCGCCTGGCTTCACGCTGAACGCCAACCCGACTGAAGCAGCCGTTTGCGCTCCTGGCAACCGGAACTTCAATATCGCCATTGGGCAGATTGCTGGTTACGTGGGCAATGTGACCTTGAGCGCTTCTGGCGCCCCTGGTACAGTCAACTTCAGCGTCAATCCAGTGGCTGTCCCCGGCAGTTCTAACTTGAACCTGGGCAGCGGCGCAGTTGCCGGCGATTACACCGTCACTGTGAACGGCACCGCCCCTGGCGCTGACCCCAAGTCTACGTCAGTCGAGTTGAGTGTCTTCACCAACAATCCAGGCGCTGTCACGCTAGTGGCTCCGGCCAATGGCGCGATGAACGTTCCCGTGGTGCCCACCTTCTCCTGGAACGCAACTGCGCAAGCCTACGTTTACCTCGTTGCTGTCAAGAACCTGAACACGGGCGCATTGATCTACGCCGTAACTTCGGAGACCAGCCACACGTTTGACACCCCGCTGGATCCGCTGTCTGTTCATGCCTGGTCCGTGCGTTCTTATAATCCGTGCGGCACGGGTCAGTTCGCCCAGTTCCGCTTCTTCCGTACCCGGAACTTCCCGCCTATCCTGCTGGTGGACGACGATAACAACGGCCCCGACGTGCGCGGTACTTACACCGCTGTGCTGGATGGGTTGAGCTTGACGTACGATGTCTGGGACACTAACAACTCTGACAATGAGCCGGATGCGGCCAATCTGCAGCCGTACGATGTGGTTATCTGGTTCACGGGTGACGATAGCAGCGAGACGGGTCCGGGCGCAGTCGGCGAAGCCGCGCTAGCGACCTACCTGGACACCGGCGGCTGTTTCTTCATCAGCAGCCAGGATTACGTCTTTGATCGCGGCGTGACGGCGTTCATGGAAAGTCACCTGGGCATCGCTTTTGCCGTCAACAACGTGGGACAGACGAAGGTCATCGGCGCAGATCTGTATGCGGGTCTTGGGCCCTACATTTTGGCTTATCCGTTCACTAACGCCAGCGACCGGTTAAACCCGGCGGCTGGGGCGGCGACAAGCTTCACCGGCAACCAGGGCAGGGCGGCGGTGCGCAGCGGCACGCACAAGGCTGTCTTCTTAGGCTTCCCGTTTGAGGCGTTGCCAGAAGCCGGACGCGCCCCCGTGATGCAGACCACACTGGACTGGTGCGCTTCGCAGTAAATGTGCGGTTTCCAAGACCAGAAGGGTTTGAAAAACCCTTCGGGTCTACGTAAAAGTCTGGCTGCTAAAATAAAAGACCTGAGAGGCTGCCAGAAGCAGCTTCCCAGGTCTTTTGAGTTTTATACGGATGGCTGGCTTTAACCTGGTGCGCCGCGCGGCGCCAGCAAGTAGACGTGGAACCGCTTAAGAAGGCGTTTTTCTGTTGGGCGAACGTTTTTTCAAACTGGCAAATGTTTCGTACCGTTGTAAGAACGCTTTTTCGGCAGCGGCGGCGCCGATTAAGATGAGTTCTGCGGCTGCCGGCATGGGGATATTTGAACAGGATTCGTGAGAGGAATCTGGCGGTCTGCGTGGGCGGAGGGATGCTATGGGCCTTTTCCCTCCTCGTACAGCAGGACGATGAGCCGTTTGGGGCCGTGGACGCCGATGGCCATAGTTTGT
>CAYQYJ010000399.1:0-3968 GCA_964421605.1 uncultured Ardenticatenaceae bacterium
CCTGCTTTTACAGATTATACACTAAACGCCAGCCGATTGACCAAGACACCTAAGTAATGTTAAGCCAGCCCCCACGCCAGCTTCGCACACAACGCAAAACCTCCGCCACCAGAACGATGACGGAGGTTTGCCAACGAGGAGAGAAAGGAGGAGGTTTATATACGTCAGGCGAGAAAAAACCCGCCCGACGCCGAACCACAATGCTTAATCGCCGCCAGCCAACGCCAGCGCCGGCTGCCGTTCTGGCGCGGCTTCCGCTTCTGGCATATGGTCCACCACGCGCAGATAGCGTGCGCCCAGGCTGAAAGCCAACACACCATAAGCCACCACCCCTAGCCCGGTGATCCACTCCACCAGCGCCGGCGTGTAATGCGTATATTGCGGCGTAATGCCCTGGGGCAAATGGGCAAAGACGACCAACTGCCCCACCATATTAATGTCCCAACGATAGGCGACCAGACCGCCCACCACGCCTAGCAGCGCCAACATGCGCAGCCACGGTTTTGCGCGCAGGCGGCGGTTCAGCAGGATAAATGCCGGCACAACCGCCCCCACCAAAATCTCGCCTACCCAGAAATTATAAGCCAGCGAACCGCGCGTCAGCAGTTGCAACCCTTCCGTTCGCCCTGGCTCATACGTATAACTCATTGCCAGCACGTCCCAAAAGCGCAAATACAGATACAACAGCAGCGTCCACCCCACAAAGCGGGACAACTGCGACAGCAGCCCATCGTCTACCTTCGCCGTCCGCGGCGACAACCGCGCTGCCAACATCGAAGCCAGCACGGTTAGCGCCGGCCCCGCCACGGCGGCAGAGACAATGAACAAGACCGGCAGCCCCGGCTGGTACCAGATAGGCCGCGCCTTCAAAATCCCATACGTTGCCCCCAGCGAAGACTGGTGCAGCATCGAAAGGCACAGCCCCACCACCGCCAACACAGGCGCCAACTTATGCACGTGCTCCAGGCGTTGGGCGATGCCGGGCCGCCGCTGCCGCAGCCAGCCAAAGCGGGCAAAAATAGGCGCAGTTTCCAGCAGCAACACCGAGAAATACAACGCCACGCACATCGTCACTTCCCACAGCGGCGAATGCGGATTCCAGAAAGCCAGCGCGTGCCAGAAGCGATCCGGTCTGCCAATATCCAGCAGCAGCGTCATCAAAGCCATGCTATAACCAATCAGCCCGATAAAGACCGCCGTCCGCGCCACCGGTTGGAACCGCTTCAACCCCAGCAAGTAGACCGCCGCCGACAGCAGAAACGCGCCCGCGCTGAGGGCAATCGAGGAGAGATCAATGGCAATCCACAACCCCCAGGGCACCAGATCGCTCAGGTTAGTGATGCCCAGGCCGCGTGTGAACACCAACACGCCCCCCACGGCCCCGCCCGCCATCACTGCCAGC
This sequence comes from uncultured Ardenticatenaceae bacterium, assembly GCA_964421605.1. Classification (GTDB taxonomy): domain Bacteria; phylum Chloroflexota; class Anaerolineae; order Promineifilales; family Promineifilaceae; genus JAGVTM01. Next base: position 1,403 of record CAYQYJ010000399.1, read on the forward strand.
AGCAGCAGCGCCCACCACCCAAACGGTTTCCAGCTTCGTATGCTTAATACGCTCTTCATGCGCTTACCTCTCCTTCATTTGCATGCGGCGGTAAATAATAAATGCGCGGCTCCGTGCCCAACTCTTCCCGCAGACGGAAGGACGGATGGGCTGCCAATGCCTGGCTGACGGGCGAATCCGGGTCGTTCAAGTCGCCAAAGATACGCGCTCCCGCCGGGCAGGCCACGACGCATTTAGGCGTCGCCGCCCGATCCACGCCCGGCGTCAGACCATGCGCCAGACCGCGGTTGATGCGTTGAAAACAGAAGGTGCACTTCTCCACCACCCCGCGCGGCCGCCGCTCCACTTCTGGCTGGCCCCAGGTCGGCACTTCGGGATTTTCCCCCGTAAACGTTTCCCAGTTGAAGGAGCGCGCCCCATAGGGGCAGGCCATCTCGCAATAACGGCAGCCAATGCACCGGTCGTAATCCATCATCACGATGCCATCGGCGCGATGATAAGTCGCCTTCACCGGGCAAACGTCCACGCAAGGCGCGTTTTCACACTGCATACATTGCACCGGCAAAAACACCGGTTGTCCATTAACTGGTTCCACTTCCGTGATCCGGTTCCAGGAAATATCTGGCGCCACATTGTTCGCCGCCGCGCAGGCGCGCGTGCAGTCGCCGCAGCCCATACATTTGGACTGGTCAATCACCATCGCCCAGCGCGGGCTGCGTCCCGTTCCCGCCGCCCCATGCGAGCCAGAGACGCCTTCCTCAAAGAACTCGCCAATTTTCTGCGGGCCCACCACCAACACCGCCCCCGTGCCCGCCAGCAACATCTTAATAAAACCACGTCGTCCAATCTTCTCGTTGTTCATGGCATTTCCTCAATAATCAATCGCCACCACGCCGCCTAGAAGCTCGCCTGGCGATACCAGTTGCGCAGCCAGGGGGCCAGCACCATGCCGAACCCCATGCCCACCAATGCCGCCAGAGCCACGAAACTGTACGGGCTGACCGGACTGGGTTGGGCGCTGACACTGGCGCTGTCAGCCGGCGGTTGCGCCATGCCCGCCTCTTGCAATTCGCCCGGCAGCAAAGCGTGATCCGTCGGTACATGCATTTCCTGGGCGTGGCACTCCGAACAGGTGGCGATATCCACCGTGAAAGTGTGCGACCGCTTGCCGTGCCCTTCGCCCATCTCCGTCTCCGAGATAGTCAAATGGCAATCGGTACACAGCACCCCTTCCTGCGCGTGCGTCGTGTCCCCAAACATATGGGACTCATCTTCGTGGCACGTCTGGCATAACTCCTGGGCGCTGCTCTTTTTAATTTCACTGGTGTGCGGGTTATGGCAGCGAATACACGCCAGGTTTTCCTGGCTGTGCGTGCTGTTCTGCCAGTCGGCGTAGGTGTCAATGTGACATTCCCCACAGCGGCGGGAGGAAATGTCTGTGGGCATGATCACCATATCCGGGTGATTGACCGAAACGGGATAATGGCAGGTCGTGCAGGCCACGCCTTCCATTTCATACGTCCCTGTGGCTTCATCAAAACCGGTGGTGTGGCAGGGCAGACACGCCTGCGGTTTACCCTGCTCTTGCCACGCTTCCTGAAAAACCGTGTCCGAAAAAGCCTGTCCGTGCGGACTCATGGCCCAGGATGTCTGGATGCTCTCGTGGCAGTCCAGGCACTCCTGGGCTTCCGTCTCTTGCAGCGGTGCGCTGGCTTGCACCACCGCTGTGGCTAACACCCCGGTGAGAATAGCAAAACAGATACCGACTAACACTCTCCAAATCAGGTTCTTATACATTCCAAAATCCCCCTTTCAACTATCCCATCCCTGGCGGGACGAGATAATGGGTCAGGTGTGGGTGTGTGGGCCGCCGTCATCCTGTTTGCGGCTGAATCAGCGCCGCCGCCGGTCGTTTTTCAAACTGGCGGCGGACTTTACAAGTCAGGCAGGCGGCTTGTAGCTGCCCATTGGCGCGATGATGTTCCCAACAAGGCACATTAGGCTGGTTGTAGGCAGGGCAGCGTTGGCGCATTCGCGGGGGGCAGTGATGCACTTCCCAGCAAGGGGCTGGCTTGGCGCGCGCCTGGAGTTGGGCCAGTTCAGCCTCAGCTTCAGCCTGCCAGTGGGCGTCAAGACGACGCAGCAGCCAGCCGATCAAAATGGAAAGGCCAACCGGAATACCCAGCCGTAACAGAAAACCGAAGGCGACTGCGAAAAATTCTGGGAAGGTGTTCATACTTCACCATCCGGGTTGGCTGGCGGCATCCGCCAGACCAACGTCGCGTGATACAGGTGTTGCCTACGAATGGGCGGGTTTGCCCGCCTGACGTTGATAGTGACGTTGTAACAGCGCGCCCACCATGAGCAGGATAATTGCCGGCAGGACCACGCGAATCACAAAGAAACTGGAAACAATCAAAAATGCGGATACGGTACTCATCTTGGACCTCGCCTGGCTGTTGGTCTGCCCGATGCAGACCTTCAAATCACTGTACTTAACTGTCTACAGTGTAACGTTTAGCGCGGTCCACGTAAATTGGCTGGATAACGGATTTAAGAGATGGGA
>CAYQYJ010000400.1:0-1294 GCA_964421605.1 uncultured Ardenticatenaceae bacterium
TGCTGTTTGGCGCCGTCCCGTTTGGTCTGGCTTTCTTGCTGCAATGGCTGGTGCCAGATTGGGGAGATGCCGGCAAATTCTGGTACTATCTGCTCGTAGCGTTACTGCTGGACACCGGCTTCACCGCCGTTAACGTGCCCTACGCCGCCCTCACGCCAGAGCTAACGCACGACTACGACGAACGCACCACCCTCAACTCCTATCGCTTCAGCTTCTCCATTCTGGGCGGCACATTTGCCGCCTTTTTCCACACCCTCATCGTCAACGGCTACGCCGAACGGGGCGCTATCCTCACCGGCTACGCCATCAGCGCCGCCATTTGGGCTTTTGTCATCATCGTCTCCAACTTCATCACCTTTGCCTTCACCCGCGAGAACCATTTTCACCAGGAAGACGACGAGGCGGCGTTGGGCATTGTCGCCGGCATTAAAATCGCCTTGAGCAACCGTCCCTTTGTCCAGGTCACCATCATCTATCTGCTTTCCTGGTTGGCCATCCAGTTTGTGCAAAACAACCTGATTTTGTACGTCAAATATTGGACAGGCGGCGTAGAGCAGTTCCAATGGCTGTTGCTGCTGCTGCAAGTTTCCGCTTTCGTGTTTCTCTTGATGTGGACGCGCCTCAGCCAGCGCTTAGGCAAGCAGCGCGTTTACTATTTGGGGGCAGCAGCCTGGATTATTGCCGGCATTTTCCTCTTCTTTGTCCCCGCCGGCGGCATTGTCTGGCTCTACCCCATCGCCTTTATCGCCAGCCTGGGCGTCAGCGTTTGCTACCTGATCCCCTGGAGTATGCTGCCGGACGTGATTGAACTGGACGAACTGGAAACAGGCCAGCGCCGCGAAGGCGTCTTCTACGGCTTCTTTGTTTTTCTGCAAAAGCTGGGGATTTCACTGGGGATCGCCGCCTCCAACCTGATCCTCGATTGGACCGGCTACGTCAAACCGCTCTATGCCGGCGCGCCCTTGCTGGAAAACCAGCCGGAAGCCGTGCTGCTGGCGCTGCGCAGTTTCGTCAGCATCGCCCCAATTGTGATTCTGATTGCCGGCATCCTCGCCGTCCGCGCCTACCCCATCACCCGCCAGAAACACGCCGAAATCCAGGCCGCCCTGCTGCGTCGCCAGGCAACTGCCGGCAACCCGCCCCTATAAACCGAGGCCCCCGGACGGATCGCCTTTCCGATCACTCACCACTCCCCACTGTCCACTCTGCGCAAAGGCAGCCCAAAGAAAGCGGCAATGCCTTGCAGTTGGGACTCGATGGCCGGCCAGGCAAATGCCGGCAGCGGCGCAAACGG
>CAYQYJ010000400.1:1394-3956 GCA_964421605.1 uncultured Ardenticatenaceae bacterium
CGCCAGAAGCGAAAATCAGCTTCCGTCGCCGGCCCATAGGCGTGAAAATAGCGGCGCAGCAGCGTCACGTTAGCCGCTTCAAAGGGCGGCGGATCCCATACCAGATCAGGCAGCCAATGTTCGCGCCAGGCAAACACCCCTTCGCCGCCGCTTTGCCCCGCATGGCAGGCTAACCCCCGATGCACCAGTTCGCTAAAAATGCCGCCCCAGGCGGAAAGCAGTTCATCGCTCAATTGCAGCTCCGCCGCCCGCAAATCGCTGCGCGTCAGCCGCTGCCGCTGTTGCAGCAGATGGGCGACGTGGCGAATGGCCTCATGAAACGCCTCCAGGTCTCCTCCATTCTTGCGCACTTGCCGCTCGTAATACGTGCTCCCTTCCTGCCAGGTGGCGGCATAAATCAGGGGCCACTCCTGGCTGGTGAACAAATGCAGCGTACTGCGCATCCCCCACAACTTCACCAGGCTGCGCCGCTGATACAGCGCCGCTTCGAACCCTGCCTGGTCCAGCCCTGTCGTGCGCTGCCACAACGCCAACCCGCCTGCCGTCAAAATTTGCGCCTGCACCCCAATCAAAACCGTTGTCACCGCCTCTGGCGTAGCCATCGGTTCAACCAATCCTGATCGCTTAAAGCGAAACCAACGCACCTGCTCCGCGGAAACTTCCATCAAACCGCACCCTCCTGTTCCTGACGCAGCAAGTACAGCAGCGCCATGCCATAGGCATCCGCCGCTTCCACGGCGGAAAAGGTATGAGGCTGTCCTTGATGCTGTATGGCGCAGACAAAAACATCTGGCTGGCAATTCAAGATGACCGCCGGCTGTTCCTCTCCCGCCAGCCGTACTTGCAGCATGTGCCGCAGTTGCGACTCCGTCGGCAGCCAGACCACATCCGCCTGCATCACATAATCCAGCGACCACTCCACCGCCCCATTAAACGTCAGCGCGGGCCACCCCTGCCGAATCTGCACATCAATCGCCATATCGCTCAACACAAACACCCGCTCGTCCAGATTGCTGTCAGGAATGGCAAAAAAATCATGCCAGGCTGGCGTCCACACCAACCCTCCATCCCGCAACCTCCGCGCCAGCGCTATATCAATCAGATGCGGCTGCAGCCGGTTGCTGTCATTTATCATATCGCCATCCTTATGCTCTCAGAGGAATTCGCAGCCTCAGATACAAGACGCGCCCACACAAACGAAAACGGCCCGCCGGATTCCAGCCGGCCGCTTGCCAGCAAGGATGCTGGCGCTCCGTTCTTTCTCCGCGTCCTCTGCGTCTCCGCGTGAACCTATTTCTGACCACTGACCACTTCCCACTGACCATCATCTCCCAATAATCCTTGAAAAAAGGCCGTCACATTCTCCCCCAACGTATCCAGGCGATACCCCCCTTCTTGCACCACGACCGTGGGCAAACGCAGCGCTGCAAAAGCCGCCCCCATGCGCCAGAACGAATCCCGCTGCAAGCGAAACGTCCCCGTAGGATCGCCCAACGCCGTGTCCAGACCCAGCGAAATGAGCAGCGTCTCCGGCTGGAACTGAACCACCCGTTCCAAAGCGCGCTGCAACGCCGCCAAATACGCCGCCTCATCCGCCCCCAGTGGCAAAGGCAAATTCAGATTAAAACCAGCCCCCGCGCCCACCCCCGTTTCATCCGCGTGCCCCCAATAATAAGGGTATTCGTCGTAAGGGTCCGCATGAATGGAGCAAACAAACACGTCCGCCCGCTCGTAAAAAATCGCCTGCGTGCCATTCCCATGATGGTAATCCACATCCACCACGGCTACCCGCTGCCCCTGCCGCGCCAGCCAGGCTGCCGCCGCCGCCGCGTTATTCAGGTAGCAAAACCCGCCGTACAGGTCGGCGTGCGCGTGATGCCCCGGCGGTCGGCATAAGCCGTAAGCCACAGGCGCGCCGCCGTGTACTCGCGCCGCCGCCGACAAAGCCGTTTGCGCGCTCCAGTAGGCGGCTTGCCACGTGCCGGCAAAAATCGGCGCAGACGTGTCAAAACAATAGCCGCCAAGCTGCCCAAAAATCGTCCGCGGCCAACGACGCGGGCGCTGCTGCACGCTGTACGTATCCGGGATGACCGGGCGCGCCTCGCCCGCTTCCTGCGCAAACCGATCATAAGCCGTCTGTAAGAACTGCACCATGCCGGCATCATGCACCGCCAACAACGGCGCCAGACCAAAATCCAGCGGCGCCCGCCGCGCCCCCCATCCAGACGCCAGCAGCGCATCATGCAGCGCCACCCCCCGCGCCGCGACCTCACAATAATAACTCTCGCTGTGCGTCCCCGGCTGCCGCAGCGCCTGCGGATCATGCAAAACATGGTCAGCCGCATAATAAAAATCCATCATCCGTTTTTCTTCGCGCCCTTCGCGTCTTCGCGGTAAAACTTCTCCGCATCTTCACAGTGGGTAGTACTGCACTTAATCATGGTGGGTGTCAGCCCCGCCTGCGGCGGGGCTGACACCCATTTCTATGGGCAATTTTGGGCGCAGACGCGCCCAAAATTGCCCGACGCCGATGCCTTTTGCCCCTTTTGTAGAAACGAATAG
>CAYQYJ010000401.1:0-3953 GCA_964421605.1 uncultured Ardenticatenaceae bacterium
GGCGGGGCTGACACCCATTTTTACGGGCAATTTTGCCCGTTTTATGGAACCTATATGCGGTTGAAGAGATCGTCACGATTTAATGGGGTGATACCATGCGAGGGTCTTCCAGATTAATTACGGCCAATACCAACTGCGCCGACCGTGTAAATGCGCGCGGAAGTCAGCTTTGAGTACGATATTCTGGGTAATGAACTGGATAAGGGCTAATTCGGCAAACCACTTGTTTGGAATGCTCCAGAAACAGACGGACTCCTCGTTCTGGTATAGCGAAAAAATCCGTGCAGCGTCGTCTAACATGGTGGTAAATGCAGGTTCGGTCACAAAGAAAGTCTGGTAATGAATCCTGTTGTTTTCCTTTGATGCTTTGATCTCTATTTCTCCGGCGCATTCGTTGCGTGGTCGAATCACATAAAGGCCAGCAAAGGGGGATTGCTGCGGGCAGAGCCATACGGGGACTTTGTGTTCCAGAATCACTCTATAGCGGCATCCACTTTGTTTTTCGGGCATCAACCCAAATTCAAAATAAAGTTCTTCTGGATCATAGCCCTGCCTTAGCAGACGTCGCCAGTCGCCGTCAACCCCTTCCTGTTGCCACATTTCACGCAATGTCTCAATCGGTATCCTATCCATTGGCTACTTATTCCTCGCTACCCAGATAGTAGGCGCGTTCTCTGGCCTTTGCCGCTTCTAATTCTCTAATAATAGCCGCTTTGTCCTCAGCCGAAAGCGCCCCATCCGCGTTGACAAGCTCAATCTCCCGATCGTAGGCAGCCCGTTCCATCTCCCACATCACTTCTGGGTTTTCCAAATAGTGTCTTAATCCAGGATACCCTCCTGCTCTATCGTCCAAAAAATGCTGGTATTCATGCTCTAACGTGCGCAAGTCAACTTCCCGATGTACATTCATCTGACCAGGCTCGCCGGGTCTACCCGGTTGGTAACTCCCCGTCCAGGGGTCGCCCGCGTCCCGGACGTTGATCTCTACTCCGTTTCGATCAAGTTCTGCTATGATTTCATTAAAACGTTCAGGGTGCAAATTCCTTGCCGGGCCTTCGTAACTTGCCTCGGTTACCGGACTATTTTTGAACTTAAATCTCCCTTCCCCCCTCAATCGTGCCTGAACTTCGGCTATTTTTAGACGGATCCGGTTAAAGGCAGCTTCTAACCACTCAACAGCGCGTGGACTCAGCACAGCCCGAACAGCAGCGCCGATAATCCTGCCGGCACGGGAGACAATAGCCTTACCAAAACGTGCGGCCAGTGAACCTAGCAAAACCAATGCGCCCAGGATAGCCAGAACTAAACCGCTGCTGGCAACTGCCTCATAATCATCGTCATTTTCCTGGGGTGTTTGCGAAGCAAAGATTAAATCAAAGCCCGCTTTGGCCATAATGACGCCCTCGGCAACAGCGGTGGCAGCCAGAAGACCAACGCCAATTTCGGCAGCAATCCCTGCGCCAACGCCCATGCCGGCAATCACTCCTGGAATCACGCCAACTTCCACCCCCACAATGCCGCCGGCAATGCCATAGCCAATAACCAGCCCTAAAAATACCCAGCCATAAAACAGGTTAACAATGTTAACGACAAGCTGCTGCGCACGCAGATATTTATCCAGCGCCCGATTGAAGTCTCCATTCCAAACAGCCTGGAACGCCTCGCCAATACTATTCCAAAGTTCAGGCACTTCTTGCCAGATCGGGCTATCCTCGTCGAAAGGCCAAATCAAGAACCAACCAGTCTGTTTGATAACCTCCCACCAGTTAGCCGCCAGATATTCTAGCTTGGGCTGCAGGTGTTCCCAAATGCCTTGCCAATGATTGGGCGGCGGATCGCTAAATGTAATTGCGCCTCTGGCCAAAGCCATAGCCTGAGCCGGAACCTGGGCAATCAGTCCGCCCAGAAATTGTTTTATAGCCTCAATAGCTGGTTCAGGATTTTGAATGAGATCCCAAATCGTCTGCATCATGGGGCCGATATTGGCTAAAAGCTCCACTAATTTCTGCAACAACTCCATTAGCTCGAACAAGCCCAGCGTCAGGAATTCCAGTACGTCCAACGCCAGGTTGAAAGCCGCCTGCAACCCTGCCAGTGCCATATCCAGCCCTTCACCAACCCAATCTAAAATTGTATCAGCCGCCTCCTTCAATGTCTGCGCGGCAGCGTTCACGACATCAACTGCCGTGTTCACGCGGCTATCAATCCATTCACGCGCCCCGGCAGCCATATCGGGGAAAGCTAACAGCGCCACAGTGACCAACCCTTTTAGGAGTTCCCCAAACCCCCTAATCAGCCCAACCACGGCCAGACGCGCTGTCTCAATAATGCCCCGTACAACCGTTTTCGCCGTTTCAATAATCTGCCTGACTAAATCTCGCAGCGCGTCAAAAATATCGTTGATGGCCTGCTTGATGGCCGCAAATGCGTCTGAAACAGCGCCCTTGACGCGATCCCACCAGCTTCGGGGCCGATTCTCCGCCTCACGTTTCTTCTCGGCAGCTTTTGCCTCGGCAGCGATTCGTTCTTGTTCAGCCTGTCCCTCAGCCTCCGTTAGCGTGGTATCCGCGGTTGTTTCCGCTGTTTGTACCTTTTCTTCAATCTGAGCATCAATCTCTTGGCGTTTCTCTATAGATTGGGCTGCATAGGTTTCTTGAATTTGAAGATTCTCTACTTGCCAATCGGCGCGCCGGGCAGCCACGTCCCCCCGGGCCTGGGTTTGTATATTTATTTGTTCCTCGCGCACCCGTTCCGTTTCATCAGCAATCTGGCGGTCGCCGCTGTCCCGAATCTCGGCTGTGTGTTGTTCGTAAGCTATCCGATGCTGGCGGCGTTGTTCTACCTGTTCGTGTACCTGTACTCTAAACCAGGGGCCAGCGCCCTGGTCAAAAAGCGAGCGGACGTTGGCAGACGCCCCCATTAACGGCAGGCCACGCCCGGCGTTCACAGGCGGAGGCGTGGGTTGGTAAGAAGGTTGGAGCGTTTCTGCCGGCACAGTGGGATAAATATCGTTCTCACCAAAGTAAGCCATTGAGGCCCTGTCTGCCATTGCCCGCTGGCTGGCTACTTCCGCATCCGACGTTTGCTGCTGTCGTAGATTTTGAGACGGATCGGCATCTCCGGTTAAATCTACCTGGGGGCGCAAGCCCGCAGAAGTAGACACGCCAGCATCAGAAGTGGGAAGCTGGCTAAGGAAGTTGCGGACACGATTTACAAGCCAGTCCCACCAGCTTCCTTCATCTTCGCCAGCCGGTTCAACAGCCGCTGTAGAAAGTTGCGCCCCAGGGATTGGGCCCGCGGCTACTTCCTGGCGCGTTTCGGGGGCCTCGCCCTGGCGACTGTCAGGAGTTTCGCCAGCAGGCGCTTCACCTCGTTTCAGGTCAGGGGATTCAGGTGACGGTCTCTCCGATTGACGCGGCAGCCCGGTGGGGCGTTCTATGCGGGGAAAGGCAGCCTGCAAGTCACGCTTCTCTTGCATTTGTATCTGAATGGAAGCATCTCTAGCCACGGTCACGGCTTCACCTAAGGCGCTGGGAGCAACTGTGGCCAGAGATTGCAGCAAACCCTCCGCGCTGCTCGTGTCTATTGCGACTGATTGCGCCGGCCCACCTGCCGCCAGAGGTGTTTCCCCACTCGCGGGTACAGCGCTAACAACACCCGTTGTCTCCGCGCCGGCCCCCGTGGTTTCTTTTGCTGGAGCAGTCTGCTCGCGTTCAAGTGCAGTGGATTGAGTGCGTGCATCAGGCTCTGGCGCGGATCTGTTGGCAACCTCAGACAATTCGGAAACAGGAGGGGCAATGGGACGGGACACATCTTCTGCTGGCAAAGTTTGCTCATTGGCAGGAGCGCCTGACCCATTGGGTTGTTGCTCTGGGATGAATAGACGGGCGATGGCCTTATTGCCGGCATCCCGCTGTAACCGCCTCCAGGAGCGACCATCTGACGTCTGCGGG
>CAYQYJ010000402.1:0-2661 GCA_964421605.1 uncultured Ardenticatenaceae bacterium
CTATTCGCGAAGGCGGCGTGACCGTCGGCGCTGGCGTTATTACCAAGATTTTGGAGTAATCTATTCGCCGCCAAGAGCGCGAAAAACACAGAGTTGACTTGTAGACTGGTTCAATCTCTAAGATTGAACCAGTCTTGAAAATGGGTAGTGGTGGGCGATAGCCCACCTGATGGGACAAACATCATGGCTAAGAAAGCAGTACGATCACTCATTACGCTCGCTTGTACCGAGTGTAAAGAGCGCAACTACACCAGTGAAAAAAACCGGCGCAATGACCCCAATCGTCTGGAAATGCAAAAGTATTGCCCCAGATGCCGGCAGCACCGGTTGCACCGCGAGACACGCTGAACTAAAATAGAGCGTAGTTTTGTAGGGGGTTAGCTCAATTGGCAGAGCGGCGGTCTCCAAAACCGCAGGCTGCGGGTTCGATTCCTGCACCCCCTGTTTTCCACTGTGGCAGGCTGCTGTCGGAGAAATCAGCACAGCAGCCTGCTATTTTATGACTTACCACTGTGCAAGGAAAATAAAACGTGGCAGAAGAAAAGAAAGCGCCTGCACAAGAAAAGAAAGCGCCGCCCAAAGTAAACCCGGTTGTCAAATATTTGCGGGAAACGCGCGGCGAGCTCTATAAAGTGACCTGGCCCACTCGTGAAGAATCCCAACGCCTGACCCTCATTGTTTTGGGGGTGACTACAGGCATGGCTCTCTTTCTAGGTCTCCTGGATTTTGGTTTTTCCAATTTGCTCAACCTGCTGCTGCAGTTGATTACCTGATTTTGTTTCGGTAGTAACGAGTATGCCCGCAGCAGACTGTGGGCACACTGTCGAAACAGGTATAAATATGGCAAACGAACAACAAGCGGTACCACAAAAAGAAACGGCAAACTGGTACGTCGTCCATTGTTACTCCGGGTATGAAAACAAGGTACGCCACAGCATTGAACAGCGTATCGAAACCATGGGGATGCAGCACAAGATCTTCGACGTGGTTGTACCAACCGAAGAAGAGATTGAGATCAAGGACGGCAAGCGCAAGACCGTAGAACGGCGGGTTTTCCCTGGCTACATTTTGGTACAGCTTATCATGGATGAAGATTCCTGGTACGTGGTACGCAACACGCCAGGCGTCACCGGCTTTGTGGGGCAAGGGGATGAACCGATTCCGCTGCGCCCGGAAGAAGTTGCCAAGATCATGAACCGGATGGAAGCCGAGGCGCCTAAGATGAAGTTCGACTTCCAATTGGGCGAAAAAGTGCGCATCCGCACGGGGCCATTTGTTGACTTTATTGGTACGGTGCGCGATATTGATGTGGAAAAAGCAAAAGTGCGCGTGTTTGTGTCCTTCTTTGGCCGCGAAACGCCGGTTGAACTGGAATTCCTGCACGTAGAAAAAGTGTAACTATTCACCGCCAGGCGCGTAGAGTCTGAGAAGCGGCGTGGTTACGAAAAAGTGTAATTTTCTTGGAGGAGCCTGAACAGGCGTTTGCACTCCATGGAGGAACAATGGCAAAGAAAATCAAGGCAATCGCTAAACTTCAAATAAAGGGGGGAAAAGCCACACCTGCTCCCCCTATTGGTACAGTGCTCGGCCCGCAGGGTATTAACCTGATGCAGTTTTGTAAAGAGTACAATGCCAAGACCAGTAACATGGTAGGTCAGGTGGTTCCTGTTGAGGTGACCATCTTCCAGGACGGCAGTTTTACTTTTATCTTAAAGACCTCTCCGGCGGCTGACTTGCTCAAACAGGCGGCGGGCATCAAAAGCGGTTCTGCTGTGCCCAATCGTAACAAGGTGGGCACGATTACGCAGGCGCAACTGCGCGAGATTGCGGAGGCCAAGCTGCGAGATCTAAGCGCGAATGACGTGGAAGGCGCCATGAAGATCATTGCCGGCACAGCCCGCAGCATGGGCCTGACGATCGTGGATTAGCTACTATTTCCATCCCGTGTTTACCGCGCGGCGCTCTGCCAGACCGCTGCGCCAGGTGGACACCTCTTGCACTCCGGCGGCCTATGGCTGCCAGATTGCCCTGGTGGGAGGCGTTTTTGCCGTTATCACCACGAGGAGAAAATATGCCACAACGAGGACGTAAATATCAAGAAGCGGCGGCTAAAGTGGACCGCAGCAAGTATTACACCCGCGATGAAGCCATTGCCCTCATCAAGGAAACGGTCACAACCAAGTTTGATCCGACGGTAGAAGTACATTTGCGTTTGGGCGTTGATCCGCGCAAAGCCGATCAGATGGTACGTGACGTGGTGGTTTTGCCCCATGGGTTGGGCAAGACCGTGCGCGTATTGGTGTTCGCTCAAGGCGAAGATGCCCGCCTGGCGGAAGAAGCCGGCGCCGACATCATTGCCGACGATGACGTGATTGCCCAAATCCAGAATGGCTGGACAGAGTTCGACGTGGCGATTGCCGTTCCTTCCATGATGGGTAAGGTGGGGCGCCTGGGACGTGTCTTGGGGCCACGCGGCTTGATGCCCAACCCCCGTTCGGGAACTGTCGCCCCTGGCCCAGATTTGCCTCGCCTCATTCAGGAGGCTAAAGCCGGGCGGGTTTCCTACCGCGTTGACCGCACAGGCAACATCCACGCCCCGCTGGGCAAAGCCAGCTTCACGCCTGAACAACTGCGCGAAAATTTGCAGAGTATGCTGGACTC
>CAYQYJ010000402.1:2761-3949 GCA_964421605.1 uncultured Ardenticatenaceae bacterium
GAGGAGGTGACACACATTGGCTATCACAAAAGAACGCAAAGATGAATTGATGGCCCGCTACCTGGAATGGCTGGAACAGAGCGACGCGGTCTTTCTGGCGGAGTATAAAGGCATTCCGGTGAAGCGCCTGGAAGAACTGCGCGGTGGGGTGCGTCAGGCGGAAGGCGTTATCAGCGTTACCAAGAACACGCTGCTGGAAATTGCCCTACGCGATTCAGGCAAAGCGGTTCCCACTGACTTGTTAGTGGGCCAGGTGGCGGCTGGATTTGCCCTGGGTGAAGTGCCGGCATTAGCCAAAGCCCTGGTTGATTTTGCTAAAACCGAAGAGAAATTCGTTTTGAAAGGCGGCGTGCTGGGCAACCGCGTCTTGAAACCATCCGACGTCGAAGCCCTGGCCTCGCTGCCATCGCTAGACCAACTGCGCGGCCAGATCATTGGCCTCATCAGCGCCCCGGCGCGCAATGTGGCATCCACCATCGCTGGCGGCGTGCGCCAACTCGTTAACGTCCTGGACGCTTACGCCAAACTGGACGAAAACGCCGAAGCCGCCGAGGCGGCAGCCTGAGGTCATCTCGCCCAGGCGTCTCCACAATCAATTTAACCAAACCATTTTCTGGAGGATTATTACCATGGCCGATCTCGCCAAAATCGTAGACGAACTGAGCAGCCTCACCCTGTTGGAAGCGGCTGAACTGACCAAAATGCTGGAAGAAAAATGGGGCGTCAGCGCCGCTGCCCCCATGGCTATGGGCATGATGCCCATGGCTGCCGCCGCGCCGGTGGTGGAAGAAGAAGAGCAGACCGAGTTTGACGTCATTCTGACTGACTTCGGCGCTAAGAAAATCCAGGTCATCAAAGAAGTCCGCGCCCTCACCGGGCTGGGCCTCAAGGAAGCCAAAGACCTGGTGGACGGCGTGCCCAGCAAAGTCATGGAAGCTGTCACCAAAGAAGCGGCTGCCGACGCCAAAGCCAAACTGGAAGAAGCTGGCGGCAAAGTGGACGTTAAGTAAGAGCGGGCATAATGCCGGCAAAAAGGCCAGCTTCTCACCAGGCTGGCCTTTTTCTTTTCCCTACCGTATCTACTTACCGCAAAGACGCAAAGGACGCCAAGATTCTCTGGTTTTTCTTTGCGTTCTTCGCGTCTTTACGGTTTACTGTGGCACTAGACATTATCGGGAATAATGTTGT
>CAYQYJ010000403.1:0-3942 GCA_964421605.1 uncultured Ardenticatenaceae bacterium
TCTTGTGTATGGGGCGGCAGGCTGTCGCCTGCGGAATGGCAAGGGGGGAATTGGCGGGTGGGAGTCGTGTGGTTTGGCTGGGGGCGGGCAGACTTCTTGTGTATGGGGCGGCAGGCTGTCGCCTGCGGAATGGCAAGGGGGGAATTGGCTGGCGGAAGCTGGTGTTACGGGGCTAGGGGGTAGGGATTCTTCAGGCTGGGCCCTTCGGCAGGCTCAGAGCCCGCCCTGAGTTTACCGAAGGGGTTCGGAATGGCAAAGGGAGAATTGGCGGGTGGGAGTCGTGTGGCTTGGGTGTTGGCTACCGGGGCGTCCGATCAGAAGTTCAACTTCTGGGGAGAAGTTGAACTTCTGAGGGAGGGCGGGCAAGATGCCCACACTACGGGATAGCTAGACCCAGCCGCGCAGGTGGACGGCTTCGGCGACGCGCTGGACGGCTACCAGGTAGGCGGCGACGCGGGTGTTGACGTTTTGGCGTTGGGCCATTTCGTGGACGGCGTGGAAGGCGGTGGTCATCTTCTTGTCCAGCCGCTCGTTAACCTGGGCTTCGTCCCAGTAGTATTGGTAGGCGTTCTGCACCATTTCAAAGTAAGAGACGGTGACGCCGCCGGCATTGCAGAGGAAGTCGGGAATGACGTAGACGCCTTTGGTTTCCAGAATGTCGTCTGCTTCGGGGGTGGTGGGGCCGTTTGCCAGTTCGGCAATGAGGGGGGCGCGAATATTGCCGGCATTGGCTGCAGTGATCTGGTTTTCAATGGCAGCAGGAATCAGGACGGCGACATCGAGTTCGAGCAGGTCTTTGTTTTCAATAGGCACGGCGTTGAGGTAGCCGGGAAGACGCCCGGTGCGGCGCACATGGGGGAAGACGTCGTTGTAGTCCAGGCCATTGCTGTTGTAGATGCCGCCGTATTCGTCGCTAACGGCAATGACTTTCAAGCCGAGGACTTCGACGGCAAGTTTGTGAGCAAAGGAGCCAACGTTGCCGTAGCCTTGAATGGCGCAGGTGGCGCCAGCCAGGTTGACACCGCGAACTTTGGCGGCTTCACGAATGGTGAAGATGCCGCCCATAGCGGTGGCGGGGCCTCTGCCGGCAGAACCGCCCAACGGCAATGGTTTCCCGGTGATGGCGCCAGGTTCGCGGTGGCCTAGCAGGGTTTCGTATTCGTCGAGCATCCAGGCCATGATTTCGGGGTTGGTGTTGACGTCAGGGGCAGGTACGTCTTGGGTGAGGCCAATGTAACGGGCGATGTTGCGCATATAACCGCGGCTGAGGCGTTCTCGTTCCGTCGGGGACATGGTGCGGGGTTCGCAAATGACGCCGCCTTTGCCGCCGCCCAGGGGGATGTCGGCGACGGCGGTTTTCCAGGTCATCCAGGCGGCGAGGGCGCGGACGGTGTCTATGGTTTCTTTGGGGTGGAAGCGGATGCCGCCTTTGGCGGGGCCGCGGGCGTCGTTGTATTGGACGCGAAAGCCTTGAAAGATTTGGGTGGAGCCATCGTCCATTTTGACGGGGATGGTGAAGTGGAATTCACGCATGGGCTGCCGCAGGAAGGCGTGCATAGCTGGTTCGAGTTGTAGCACGGCAGCGGCTTCGTCTAGTTGTTGTTGAGCGATAGCAAACGGGTTTAGATTTTCACTCATTGGTGGTATCTCCGTTGATTTTGAATGGGTTAGTTTAGCTTTGATTGTACAATGTGACCATACGAGGATGGATTTGTATCGGGCAGATTGTACATGAATTGGGGGCGAGGAGGAAACAGTCAATTATCATATGGCTGCTGGCTAAAAGTAATGTGTTGGGGCGTCCGCCCCGCCTGCGGCGGGGCGGACACTTTTTTTCTGGGCAATGGTTGGCGCTATGCGCCAACCATTGCCCAGAAGGGGGGCGATTGGGGGGAATTATGGGCTGAAGGGGGTGTTGCGTGAGGGAAGGGGAACGATTTTGGAAAATCGTTTTACGGGGAGGGGGATTGCGCGAGGGTGGGGAAAACAGGTAACTACTAGCCCGTTGCCTGAGCCTGTCGCAGGCAACATGGGCTGCGACAGGCTCAGCCCGCGAGAGGGTTAGTAGTTACGAAAATAGACAATCTGGGGGGGCTCTGTTAAACTCATTGGCTGGATGTTAGAGTCTTATCCTCCCCGTTCTCCAGGCGTGGCTGCCGGCATCTTGTTGATTCTGGCGCTGCTGTTATTGGATTTGATGTTGCTGCTGGCGGTGTTGGCGCGGCCTGTGTCGTTGTGGAGTTTTGTGGGGGGGATGGTGTTGTTGGCGACAATGCCGGCGCTGGCGCTGATCAGTTATCTGACGCGCAGTTTGCCGGGGACTCGTTACCACATTGAATCTGACGCGCTGATTATTGAATGGGGCGGGCTGGTGCAGCGCATTCCGCTGGCGCACATTCGGGCGCTGGTATGGGGGCGCGACCTGGGCCCGGTGCGCCGCTTTCGCGGTTTGCGCTGGCCCGGTTTTTACATTGGGCGGGGGGAGATCGTCATGCGGGATAGGGTTTATCCGATCCGGTTTTATGCTACCCGTCCGCCAGCAAAGCAACTGCTGCTGGTGACGGATAAGTTGACTTATGGGGTGTCGCCATGGGATTTGGAGAATTTTAAGGCGTGCGTGGAGGCGTTGCAAGCGACGGCCCTGCCGGCACGGACGCCAACGTCGCCAACGCAGCCATTTCTGTTGGATTGGCTTATCTGGCAGGATCGGACGGCGCATGTGTTGTTGTTGCTGCCGGCATTGGCTAACCTGCTGTTGTTTGCTTACCTGACAATCATTTATAGCCGTTTGCCGGCGCCGATAGCCGTGCAGTTTGATGCGGTGGGGCAGGCGCTGCGCTGGGGGCAGCCGTTGGCGTTGTTTGGGCTACCGCTGTTGGGACTGGCAGCCATGCTGGGAAACAGCGCAGTGGGCTGGTTCTTTTACCAATGGCGGCAGGAAAAGCGGCTGGCGTATCTCATCTGGACGGCGACGCTGGCAGTGCAAATTGCGGTGTGGGTGGCAGTATTGGGGTTGGCCGGATTTTAGGAATAGGACGCAGATTGCGCAGATAGGACGCGGATTGGGCGACTTTTCAGGGATAGTTGTGTAGTGGATTGGCGGATTATGGTTGAGAATATCGTTACGGCTTTTCTGATCAGTGTGGTTATTACGGCGCTGGCGCTGTGGCGCGGTTCGCTGTCGCGGTCGGGGGCGGTGGGGGCTTTGCTGGTGGGCACGTTGACATTTGGTCTGGGAGGATGGGTGTGGGGCGTTTTGTTGGGCATTTTCTTTGTTAGCTCTAGCCTGTTGTCTCACTTCCGGGAGGCGGATAAGAAGGAAGCGGCAGAGAAGTTTGATAAGGGGCATTCGCGCGACATAGGGCAGGCGCTGGCGAATGGCGGTTTGGGGGCGGCGTTGGCAGTCTTTAGCGTCGTGAATCCTGAGGGGATATGGTTCCCCTTTTTTATTGGGGTGATGGCCACGGTGACGGCGGATACGTGGGCGACGGAATTGGGAACTTTGAGTAAACGCCCGCCGCGCCTGATTACGACGGGCAAGGTGGTGGCGGTAGGTAGTTCTGGCGGGATTTCAGTGCTGGGGACGATGGTGTCGTTGGTGGGGGGGGCGGTGATTGGAGGGAGCGCCGGCATTTTAGATGCCCAACTCCCCTTGCTGCCAGCGCTGCTATTGGGCGGTATTGGCGGGCTGGCCGGGTCGTTGTTTGACAGCCTGTTGGGAGCGACGGTACAGCAAATTTATTACTGCGACGTGTGCCAAAAAGACACCGAGCGCAAAATTCACAAATGCGGTCACGCGACCCGCCCATGGCGGGGTTGGGCCTGGCTGAATAATGATCTGGTCAACCTGCTGGCATCCATAGCCGGCGGCCTGGTGGCCGTGGGGTTGGCCTGGGTATTGCTATGAAAATGGGTTCACGCGGCAGTCCGCTTACGCGGCAG
>CAYQYJ010000404.1:0-3937 GCA_964421605.1 uncultured Ardenticatenaceae bacterium
ACAACAAAAGATTATGGCGGTAAAAAGCATACCTACAATTCGTACGGGACGTTGTTGTCCGACATCTGGCGGGATATTGCCGCGGATCTGAGTGGAGACCTCAGCCCTGTGGTTGAACGTTTTGCCGATTTGTTTGGGCTAGAAGCGTATCGGGAACTGGTTGTGTTGGATTGTCGTTCTCGATTTGCCCTGGGCGAAGTAGATGAAACGCCTTTAGCTCAACCCAAGCCGCCCTATGTGACGGCTACTTTATGGCAAGTACCTGAGTTGGAAGTTATCGCCGAACAAAGCCAGTTGCGGCAAGGGGATTGTCTGGAAAACTTGCGCCTTTTGCCAGATAGCTCAGTGGATTTTGCCTTTATCGATCCGCCCTATAATCTGGGCAAGAACTATAACAACTATGCGGATGATTTATCCATTCAAGCGTATTTTACGTGGTGCGATACCTGGATGGCGGAAATAGCCAGGATTTTGAAACCAGGGCGCACGCTGGCGGTATTGAATATTCCGCTGTGGGCTATTCGTCACTTTTTGTACCTGGAAACAGTTTTGACGTTTCAGTCCTGGATAGCGTGGGATGCGTTGTCTTTTCCGGTGCGCATGATTATGCCGGCACATTACGCTATCGTCTGTTTCAGTAAGGGGAAATCGAGACCTTTGCCCGGCTTGACGGGGGAGGCAGGTATGTTTGATCTGCCAGGCGTTCCCCCAACGTTCCAGCCGTTGCGGCCTATGGCTGATGAATTTTGCCTGCGCGCCCGCTGCGTGAAAGCGCGCGCGGTTAATGGCCCACCTGACCGCGCAGAATTGACGGATTTATGGTCAGACATTCACCGCTTAAAACATAACAGCCGTCGCGTGGATCATCCCTGCCAACTGCCGCCGCAACTGCTGTATCGCTTGATTTCCATTTTCACGAAACCGGGGGAAGTTGTCCTGGATTGCTTCAATGGAGCGGGTACGACGACTTTAAGCGCGCACCAACTGCGGCGGCGCTATATTGGCGTGGAACTGTCTGAAAAGTACCACACGATGGCTGTGACGCGGCACCAGGAAATCATGATGGGGTTGGACCCTTTTCGCAAGGAACAGCGGCAGTTGACGGAGAAAAACAGCCCGGTTGAGCGGATGCCGAAGCGGCAGTATGAGGTGCCCAAAAAAGTGCTGCAATTAGAAGTCAGGCGGGTGGCGCAGACGCTAGATCGGCTGCCTTCGCGCGACGATATGATTCAATGGGGCAAGTACCCGATACGTTATTACGATGAATATTTTGCCAGTTGGGGAGAGGTATGCGCGGCGGCGCGTCATGATGGGATGACGGAGACGCGGACGGTCGCCAGCGGGAATGGGGCGGGGCAGTTGAGTCTTTTTGACCTGGGGAGCGAGGACGCCAGACGGCGCAAATAGAATAGGGTATAATCGCCAGCGTTAATTGCCCTATTACTTATTTGACCGCTGGAGGCTGCTTGAACCAACTAAAACCGGATACAAATGAACGTAGTCGCCTGATTCATTGGGCGGATCCGATGCAAACGCTGGCGGAGGGCCAGACGTTAAGCGGGCTGGAGTATATCAGCCGCCTGGCGGATGGACGCCTGCCTGCGCCGCCTATTGCGGTATTGATGGGTTTTTCTTTCACGGAAGTGACGGCGGGGCGCGTTGTCCTCAGCGTGGCGCCGGCGGAGTTTCATTACAATCCGTTGGGCACGGTGCATGGCGGGCTGGCGGCGACGCTGTGCGACTCAGCCATGGCTTGCGCCATTCATACGATGCTGCCTGTGGGCAAAGCGTATACTACCCTGGAACTGCACGTTAACTACATTCGCCCTATCACCCAGGATACGGGCGTGTTGCGCTGCATTGGTCATGTTATCCACGCGGGGCGGCGCATGGCTACGGCTGAAGCCCGCCTGGTGGATGCCCAAGACAAGTTGTATAGTCACGCCACGACCACCTGTCTGGTGTTGTAGGCGCGGGCGGCTGGTATGTCTATTTATCTGCACGACATTCCCCTGGATACGGCGCAGGCGCGCTTTGCGGAAGCCCTGACGGCGGCGGGGTTGGGCGGGCTGCTGGCGGTGGAACAAATTCCGCTGGATGAGCAGGCGCTGGGGCGCGTGTTGGCGGAACCGGTGTGGGCGCGGCTGTCCTCCCCCCATTATCACGCAGCGGCTATGGATGGTTTTGCCGTGCGCGCCCGCGACACGGAGGGAGCCACGTTGACGCAGCCGGTGACGCTGCTTTATGGCGTGCAGGCGGTTTATGTGGATACGGGGGATCCGCTGCCGGCATTTGCCAACGCCGTTGTGCCTATCGAAGAAGTAGAATCGATCACTGATCAGGGGGAACTGGCGGCAGACCCGCGCCGCCCCCAGGGGATACGCCTGCGGGCGGCGCTGCCGCCGTGGAAACACGTGCGCCCGCTGGGGGAGGATATGGTGGCTACGCAGTTGGTGCTGCCGGCAGGCCATACCTTGCGTCCGGTTGATTTGGGGGCGATTGCCGGCAGCGGTCACGACCAGGTCGTTGTGGCTCGCCGCCCGCGCGTGGCGGTGCTGCCCACTGGCACAGAACTGAAACCCATCGGCCAACCCGTGCAAGAGGGGGACATTATCGAGTACAACTCGTTGGTGTTGGCGGCTCAGGTGAACGGGTGGGGAGGGCGGGCTACTCGTTTCGCCATCATCCCAGACGACGCGGCGCGCATTCGGGCACAGGTGCAGGCGGCGGCGGAGACGCATGATTTGATTCTGCTCAACGCTGGCTCATCGGCCGGCTCGGAAGATTATGCGGCGGAAGTGGTGGCGGATTTGGGGCAACTGTTGGTGCATGGCGTGGCGGTGCGCCCTGGGCATCCCGTGATTTTGGGCTTGATTCAACGCGAAGGAGATGTCCCTTCTCCTGCCTGGGTTCCCATTATTGGCGTGCCCGGCTATCCCGTCTCGGCGGCGCTGACGGGCGAAATCTTTGTGGAGCCGCTGCTGGCGCGCTGGCTGGGGCGGCCTGCGTATGCGCCGCAGACGGTGCAAGCCACATTAACGCGCAAAACAACGTCGCCGGGCGGGGATGACGATTACGTGCGGGTGGTGGTGGGGCAGGTGGGGCAGCGGACGCTGGCGGCGCCCCTGACACGTGGCGCGGGCGTTATTTCATCGTTGGTGCGGGCTGATGGAATTGTGGTGTTTCCGCGGGGGTCGCAGGGAATGCCGGCAGGCGCGGACGTAACCGTGCGCCTTTACCGTTCGCCGCAGGAACTCAGCCGCACGATTCTGGCGATTGGTTCACACGATTTAACCCTCGACCTGCTGGCGCAGTTTCTAGCGGAGCGAGAGCGGCGGCTGGTTTCCACCAACGTGGGCAGTCTGGCTGGCCTGGTGACGCTGCGACGGGGCGAAGCCCACCTGGCGGGCGCGCATCTGTTGGACCCGGCGACAGGCGAATATAATGTGTCCTACGTGCGCCAATATTTGCCGGGCGTGGCGGTGAACCTGGTCACGCTGGTGGGGCGGGCGCAAGGGTTGTTGGTGCGGCGCGGCAATCCGTTGGATATTCGCGGGTTGGCTGATTTGACGCGAACGGACGTCCAGTTTGTGAACCGGCAGCGCGGCGCGGGCACGCGGGTGCTGCTGGATTACCACCTGGCGCAGTTGGGATTGGCGGCGGCGGACATTGCCGGGTATGAGCAGGAGGAGTACACCCACCTGGCGGTGGCGGCGGCGGTGGCTTCGGGGCGGGCGGATTGCGGTTTGGGCATTGCGGCGGCGGCGGCAGCACTGGAACTGGAATTTATCCCCCTGTTTGCGGAACGGTATGATCTGGTGATACCGCGGGAGCATTATGACAGCCTGTTGTTAGCGCCGCTGCTGGATTTGTTGCACAGCCAGCGGCTGCGGCAGATGGTGGCTGCTTTGCCGGGGTATGATGTGAGCGGTATGGG
>CAYQYJ010000405.1:0-3931 GCA_964421605.1 uncultured Ardenticatenaceae bacterium
GCAGCGACAAAGTGACGCCGCCAGGGTTTTGGAAGTTGGGCAGGATGTACATAAACTTGGGGCCGCTGCACAAGGCTTCTTCCAACAGGTCCGTGCGTAGGCCATCGTTGTCTACAGGTACGGTAACGAAGTCCGCCTGGTATGCGCGCCACGCTTGCAGCGCGCCCAGATAGGTGGGACGTTCCGTCAGAATGGTGTCGCCTGGGTTGATCAAGATTTTGCCGATCATGTCCAGCGCCTGCTGCGACCCGCTGGTGATAAGCACGTTTTCGGGTGACGCTTCAATGCCGTATTGCGCCATTTTTTCCACGATGAACTGGCGCAGTGGGCGATACCCTTCGGTTGTGCTGTATTGCAGCGCCCGGCTGCCGTGTTCCTTAAGGACGCGGGCGGCGGCCTCTTCAAACTCAGCAACGGGAAAGATCTCTGGCGCAGGCAGTCCCCCGGCAAACGAAATCACATCTGGTTGTTCTGTTAGCTTGAGCAGTTCCCGAATCATGGAACTGCCCATACCCTGCGTTCGCTGTGCATAGCGATTTTTCCACGGGGTTGTCATTGCTTTATCTCCTGAAAAATTGCCAGATTACAAAAGTCTTCAAGACTTTTGTAATCTTCTTTCAAAAACTAACGGCGACCGCGGCGAGCGGTGTCTTGCAGTTCGTCCGCCACTTTGTAGTCGCCCAGCGGGTAATAGGGCAGCATGTTGTCCTTAATCCAGTCCAGGGCGTCGCAGGCGGTCATGCCCCAATTCGTGGGGCATGAGGACAACAACTCGACAATGCTAAACCCTAACCCTTTCATTTGCGCCTCGAAAGCGGTCTTAATCGCTTTTTTAGCCTGGATGACGTGGCGGGCGTCGTGCAAACTGCGGCGGACGCTGTACACCGTACCAGGCAGTCCCGCCAAAAGTTCCGCCATCCGTACGGGTTGTCCAGTAAGCATGAGATCGCGCCCAAACGGGGAAGAAGTGGTTTTCTGCCCGATGAGGGTGGTAGGCGCCATCTGACCGCCCGTCATGCCATAAATCGCATTGTTTACGAAAATGATGGTGATACGTTCGCCGCGGCTGGCGGCATGAACGACCTCACCCATGCCGATGGAAGCCAGGTCGCCATCTCCCTGATAAGTGAAAACGATCTTATCAGGATGCACCCGCTTGATGCCCGTAGCCATGGCTGGCGCGCGCCCATGAGCGGCTTCGCAGGCGTCCACCTCGAAGTAGTTGTAGGCAAAGACAGAGCAGCCAACGGAGGCTACCAGGATAGTATCACTTTGAATGCCGAGTTCGTCAATGACCTCGGCTACCAGCCGGTGGGCTGTGCCGTGGGTGCAGCCGGGGCAGTAATGGGTGTGAACATCGGCTAACGCCTGGGGACGTTCATAGACGATTTCTTCTTGCTTAACGATGGTGACCATTGCTGCCCTCCATTTCGACTGTTAAGGCTGCTTCGGCCCGCGCCAGCAGCACCCGAACCTCGCTTTCTACTTCTTCGGGCATGGGAATGACGCCGCCCATACGACCCAGGAAGCGCACCGGGCAGCGCCCGCCCACGTACTCGCGTACATCGTGTACCATCTGTCCCGCGTTGAGTTCTACTACCAGAAACGCTTTAGCCTGCTGCGCCAGTTCTACCAATGGCTTTTCGGGGAAGGGCCAGAGCGTGATGGGGCGGAACAGTCCTACTTTTAGCCCCTCTTGCCGCAACTGCTGCATGGCTGTTTGGGCCACGCGCGCCGCCGTGCCAAAGGCTACCAGCACAACTTCGGCATCGTCGGTCATTTGCGTTTCATAGCGCACTTCATGCGCCTGGATACGCAACAGTTTGGCTTGTAGTTGCTGGTTCATTTCTTCTAGTTCAGACGCCCCCAGGTAGAGCGACGTGATGATATGGTGCGGGCGTCCTTTGGCGCCAGTTAACGCCCATTCCGGGCGTTTTGCCGGCAGCGGACGCATGGGGGGCAGTTCGGCGGGTTCCATCATCTGGCCGATGGCGCCATCAGCCACCAGGAAGACCAGCGTGCGATATTCTTGCGCCAGATCGAAAGCCAGCACCGTCAGGTCAATGGCTTCCTGGACCGTCGCTGGGGCTAACACAATGGGGTGAAAGTCGCCATGCCCGGCGGAGCGAGTGACCTGAAAATAATCCGCCTGGCTGGGTTGGATGTTGCCTAAACCGGGACCGCCGCGCATGATGTCAACGACCACTGCCGGCACATCAGAAGCAGCCATGTAACTGAACCCTTCTTGCATCAGGCTGATACCTGGACTGCTGGAAGACGTCATGACGCGCGCGCCAGCGGCGGCAGCGCCATAGACCATGTTCACGGCAGCGACTTCGCTTTCCGCTTGTAAGAAAACGCGCCCCAACTCCACCATGCGCTGCGACATGTGTTCCAGCAGTTCCGTTTGGGGCGTAATAGGATATCCGAAATAAGCGTCGCAGCCCGCGCGGATGGCGGCTTCAGCGAAAGCATTGTTTCCTTTGAGCAGTTCTTTAGGCATAGCTTACTTCCTCCTTTTGCCGGGCAGGGGCGACTTCTTTGTAGACGGTGATGCAGCCATCGGGGCAAACGGTGGCGCACAGGGCGCAGCCGGTGCATTCGTGCATGGGGTCAAGCAGAATGACCGAATGGTACCCTTTGGCATTTAGCTCTTCCGCCATGATTAGAATGTCCTTGGGGCAGGCGTCGCGACAAAGTTCGCAGCCCTTACACCGTTCGACGTCAATGACGATACGACCATGGGCCATTATTTTGTTCCTCCGTTGTACAGGTCAATGGGGAGATGGGTTGGGGGTGGGTTGATAGCAATCATCAAATTTTTGTTTGCGCGTAGCTACCTGAGTCTGTCGCAGATGGCATGGATTGCGACAAGCTCAGCCCTCAAGGGGCCTGGCAGTTACGTTAGCGTAATGGTAAGTTCGCAATATTTCGGGAAGACGTGGCCTGAGTTTGTCGGGAGTCGTTGGTTTCGACAGGCTCAACCAACCGGGCAACAATGTGAAATAGTGCAGTAAGGGCAGCGTCAATCCCCTATCAGTATGTCAGATGCGGCGTCATACCCGTAGTGACAAAAGCTGTCATCTGTCATGAGCAATGTCATTTATGCGCATACTTCAATTTACCTCTTGTTTATGTTACACTATCTCTATGACTGAAACGGATAATCCCCTGAAACTGCTTATCACAGAATATCGGGAGGCATTCGCTTCCTGGTTGCTTGATCGCACGGTGCAGAGTGTGCGCCCACTCAACGTTGAGTTTCCCGCCCAGGGAGCGCGCAGCGACTTGCTATTTGAAGTGATTGATGCGCGGGGCGAGCTTGTTTATCTGCATATCGAACTGCAAGGCCTGCGTTCTCCAGAGCCAATGCCACTACGTATGCTGGATTACCTGGCGCGCATTATCCGGCGCGACATTGGCGTACCTCAAAAGACGCAGGCATTGCGGCTGCACAGCGTTGTTGTTTACATTGGCGATGGGGCCGGGCGCGGCGACACGGGACAGTATGAAGTTTTGGGATTGGGCGAGGTTAGCACCCTGCGCTGGCAGTACCAGCCTTTGCGTTTGTGGGAAATAGATGCCGAAATGCTGTTCACTCTGGACAATCCCGCATTTTTGGCGTTGGTTGGTCAGACTCGCCTGCGGCAGCCCGAAGTCGTGCTGCCAAAAGCTATTGCCTCAATCCGGCAGGCAAGCGAGGCGGAACAGAAAGAACGACTGCTAACGGCATTGATCAGCTTACTACCCAACGAAGAGGTAACAAAAATGGTAGAGCAATTGTTGGAACAAAGCGACGAATTGTTGGATACGCCTTACCTGCGCAAGATGCGGCGCATTGGTTGGGAGCAAGGGCGAAAAGACGGTCGAGAAGAAGGTCGAGAAGAGGGTCTGCGTCAGGCTATTTTAGATGGCCTCATCCGACGTTTTG
>CAYQYJ010000406.1:0-3931 GCA_964421605.1 uncultured Ardenticatenaceae bacterium
CTAGACAAACGCCACCTGATGCCGGGCGGAGGCAATGACGCCGTGAGCCACTACTTCCAGCAACTCCACTGGCTCGCCCTCGGCATCACCGCCGGCGCGGGCGGCGCGCATCTCCACGCCGCGAATGAACTGCACGTCGGGCACGCCCTGAAGACATTGATATACGTCTGACACGTATAAATCGCGGCCAAAGGGCCAGCCCTGACCGCCTGGACCGCCCGTCAGCGGGTTCAGGAAGCGATAGAGCCGGCTTAACACCTCCGCTTCCACCTGGGATGGAGCCACGCCAGGCGCAGCCCGCAGTTGCACCCGGACTGTCACCCAGCGGTAGGCGGGGGCGCGCACGCTCAGGCGGGTGGTCAGCAATCGCCGTGCGTCCAGGTATTGCGTCAGGCGCTCTACGTCCGCTTCGTTTAGCTCCAACTCCGGCGGCGACAAATATCGCTCTGGGTGGGAAACGCGGGGAATAACCAGCACATACACGAGACCCGGATTAACGCGGCCCGCTTCAGAGGGGCGGGGCTGTAAGCATTTGACGCGGCTGATGGCTGCCGGCAACGCCTGGCCTGCCAGAAACTCAAAATCCGCCTCCGTGACCGCCCGGTCTCGTGACCGCAGCAGCTTCGGGGCGCGCATCATGGCTTCAGCCAGCGTTTCTGCGTCCAGGCCGCCTTGCGCCGCCTGGCGGTTGCTGACGCGGGCCACGTAGGGAATGGCCGTCTTCAATGTGTTTAAGATGCCTGCCTGTACATTGCCTACCGTGCCGCCGCCTGTGCGATAACGTTGAAAAATCAGGTTCGCCCCGCGCGGCGGAATCGCGCCATACAGCTTTAACGTGCCATCGGGCTGGCGCACGGCGGGGCCCAGGCGCAGTTCGCCTGTGACGCCGTCCAGCAAATAATGGCGGTCGGTAAAACCTGAGTCGCCCAGGTCTACGACTTCTTGCCAGGTCTGCGGCGGTTCCCCTTCCACGTGTACCAGCAACATCTCCCCTGGCTGCCGTTTTAGCACAGGTGGGCGCTGCAACTGGAACTGCTGGCCCGGCGCGCCATCGCTGCGCCCTAAAAACTCGCCAGAGACGAGTTGGGCGTGCGTGGCCGAAGTCGTGCCGCCCCAGGCATCTGCCGCCAGCCGCCGCAGCCGTGGGCTGAGGCGATAGGGTCGCATCCCTTCCTGCCGCTCCGCCGCGCCTGGCGTCACCACGCGCACGCGCACCCAATAGAGTTCCCGATCGTTCACGTTGTATTTGCCCATCGGCGGCAGGTGTATCTGGATACGCCCGGCGACGTTCAAGCCTTTGGTGGAGTCGCTCTCTACCTGGCAAGCAGCCCAGCGCTCGTCGCGTTCTCCGGTGGCCGCTTCCCACACCCATGGCGGACGGGTGGGGTCTACACCGGCCCCGCCAGCCGGATCCCAATCGGTGTCTATGCCCAGCAAATGATGGCTGAGGTCGTTTTCAAAACCCAGATAGAGGGCGTCGTCCGCCTGCGGCGTGGATGTAAACACGTCCACACCCTCAAACCCAGCCGCCAGACGGCGCACGTTGATTTCTTGATACCGCTTTTGACCGTCGCTGCCCGTCAGTCGGGTGACTACCTGGGTTAATTGCGGCGGGGAGATACGCAAGTCGGCGTTCGTCGTGAAGACGATGGAGCTTTTGGTTTCGGTCTGGGTGCTGGCAACTTCAGTGCCGGCAGGAATCACCACAGGATTGGGTTGGGGGGCAGACAGCCAGAAGGTAACGGGGGCAGATGCCGGCACAGGCTCCAACAAGCGGATACCCAATAACTCCATAAAGCGGATCATGTGCAAGTCGGGCACCTGGTTCAAGCGGTACAGAATCGTCTCCGTCATCCAGGCGAACAACTCAATCAGCGTCACGCCAGGGTCGCTGACGTTATGATCCGTCCACTCCTTGGTGTAGTGGGGGATGCGCTTCTTGGCTTCGTCTACAAGTTGCTGGAAAGTGCGGTCATCCAGTTTGGGCGTATGCAACGACATAAAATCTCCCGATTGGGCTGCTTTCCCTAGCGCCCTGACGGCGAGGGGAATTGGGGCGCGTATTGCGCCAGAAAATCGTCCATGTAGGCGTCATACCCGTCAAAATTGACCGTGATAGATGCCGAGTGCGCTGCGCCCCAATCGGTCAGATACAGCACGCCTTCTTCATCCCCCAGGTTGTTGTAAATGTCCTGGGAATGATAAGGCAGCGTGTAACTATCCTGCTGCGAATGCAGCAAAAACACAGGCGCTTCTATTTGCGCCGCCGCCGCCATCGGGGACACCGCATAGGGATCGAAATCCGCCCGCAGCCCGGCTATCCAGAACGCGCCAGGGACAAACAACTGCACGAATTGGCCGTACTGCTGCACCCCTTGCTCAGTAATGATGGTTTCTAAATCACGATAAGGGGAATCGGCGGCGACAAAGGCGATATCGGGCGCTTTGGCGGCAGTCAGCAGCGCCGTCGCTGCGCCGTAAGAAGTGCCCATCAATCCCACCTGGGAACGAGACAGGCCGGCGCGGTTGGTAAACCAATCCAACGCCGCCAGCGTATCCTCGCTCTCGTGATAGCCATATGTGCCAAATTCGCCCGTGCTGTCGCCATGATAGCGGGCATCAAACAGCAGCAAATCGCAGCCGCGATCCCAAAACAAGGGAGCAAAGCGCAGCGCGCCATAGCGGGTGCTGGAGCGTCCATGCAGCAGCAACATGCCGCAGTCGCCGTTCAGGTCATTTTCAAAATACCAGCCAGCCAACGTCTCACCGGCGGCGGCAATCGTCACGTTTTCTGGCGTGGGCAAGCCCAAATCCTCAGGCTCAGGTATGTCCGTGCGCGCCTGGTCCTCGGCAAAGGTGGCGTGCGGAAAAGCCAGCAAGATGCCAGAGAAATACCAACTCCCGCCCAAATAAGCCACAATGAGTAATAAGTCTATTACCAACAATGCCGTCAACAGTTTTCTACGCTTCATATTGTCTCGTCATTCTACATTTACCCATCGTGGATGTCCGCCTCGCCTGCGGCGGGGCTGACATCCACTTTTCTGGACAGTTTTTGGCGCATAAGCGCCAAAAACTGCCCAAAGCGAAATCTTGAGTCGGGCAGTGATTTATTCGCCTGGAATCAGGTAAAAAGGATAGGTCAAGGTACGCTGGTCGCGGGTGGCTTTGACGTGGTAGACAATTTCAATCAACAGCGTGTTGCCCACCTGCGGATCGGGGCGCACCGTCACCTGTCGCACTTCAACGCGCGGTTCCCACATGCCCAACGCCTCTTCCACATAGCGGCGCGCCTGCGTGGCTGTCTGCACGCTGTTGGGGGCAAAGACCAGGTCTTGCAAACGGCAGCCAAAGGTGGGCCGCATCACCCGCTGCCCCGGCGCGGTGGACAGAATGATGTGGATAGCCTGCTCAATTTCATTGTTGTCGCTGGTCAGAGCCATTCCCCCCTGCGCGTTAATCTGGGGTGGAAAAGCCCAACCGCGACCGATAATGTCATTGCCCATGTTGAACCTTTTGGACTGGAGCAGTCTTGGAGACTGCTCCAGTCTCGTTACCCGCCAATCATGACTGTGCCCACCGCCACGATTTTACCGCTGGTGTTGGGGATGGGATCGGCGCAGGTTTGGGCGGAATCGCCGTTGCGGGCGGCGGGTTTACCGTTAATCATGACGGTGCTGCTGCCGATCATGATAGTGCCCTGGTTGGTCGGCGGTATCTGAAAAGGACCGCCTTGCGGGATGTGCGGCGGCGTGTTACGGGCTGTGCTGCCTACGGTGGCTGCCGGCATTCCCATCACCTTCACATTCGCGCTCAAGTTACCATCCAGGATGCCCACAAACGGATGCGGTATCGGCGTAGGCACGGGCCCGCCAGGCGAGGGCACCATGATGATGTGAATATCGGTAGCAATCACCTGATCGCCTTGTTT
>CAYQYJ010000407.1:0-3870 GCA_964421605.1 uncultured Ardenticatenaceae bacterium
TAGACGACACGCTGGACAAAATCAGCCCAGATAGCCTGGAGCGCGTAGGCCGCACGGTACAGGCGTGGTTGGAACAGTAGCCTCCTTCGAAAATAACGTAGGTTGGGCATCCTTGCCCGACACTCCTTCGAGAACAATCTCACGCGGAGACGCAGAGCGCGCGGAGACCTGTAGGACAAACTGTTAGTTTGTCCGCGCCATTTTGGAAAATGGCGCGACAAATGAGCATAGAGACGAGGTGGATAAAGGTGGGCATATGGATGTCAATGTAACAGTCCTGGTCAGCGAAGTGACTGTTTACCCTGACCGGGCGCGGGTGGTATGCAGCGGCGAGGTCATGCTGGAAACGGGGACGCATACGCTGCTGGTAGATGAACTGCCGTTGGCGTTGGAGTCCGAGTCGGTGCGCGCGGGCGGGCGCGGCGCGGCGCGGGTGCGGCTGCTGGGGGTTGACCTGGCGCTGCGCAATTACGCCCAAACGCCAGCCACAGCCGTGCGCGATCTGGAAGAGGCGATTGAACGCATCGAAGAGGAACTGCGCGTCATTCGGGATGAGAAAGCGGGCTTGCTGGATCACGCCAAATTCCTGGCGGGTATGCGCGAAGCGACGCTAGAGTATGCCAAAGGGCTGGCTTATGGCCGCTCTACCGTAGAAGATCAGGCTCGCCTGACGCAGTTCTGGCGGCAGCAAGATGACGAAGTGCGGGCAACGGTGCGCGAATTGGAAGCGCGGCAGCGGGTGTTGGAGCGCGACCTGAAGAAGCTGCGCCAGGATATAGCCCAACTACAAGGGATGCGCCCCTTGCAGCGCTACCGGGCGCGAGTGGAACTGTCTGTGCTGGAGGCTGGTTCGTTCACGCTGGCATTAACCTATGTGGCGCGCCAGGCAAGCTGGCAGCCATTGTATGATTTACGCCTGTTGGATGACGCCAATGGTCGTCGCCTGGAAGTGAGTTATATTGCCCAGGTGCAGCAGCGCACGGGGCAGGATTGGATGGGGGTCAAGCTGGCTCTCTCCACAGCCCGGCCGGCGCTGAACCAGCAGGCGCCGGAACTCCATCCCTGGTACGTGGACGTTTTCACGCCGCTGCCGCCTGCGCCCGCCGCGGAGATGGTACGCGCGGCCAAGATGCAGCCGCAGGCGCTTTTTGCCGCGGCGGCTGCGGCGGATGCCGCCGTGGCAGATGTGGCTGTGGCGGAGGTGCAAGATGCCGGCATGTCCGTGCAATTCACCACCACCGCGCCAGCCGACATTCCCAGCGACGGCTCCCCGCACAAAACGACCATTGCTCGCTTTGACCTGGAGCCAAAACTCGACTATCTAGCCATCCCCCTGCACACCGACGCCGTCTTTCGCCGCCTGACGGTGCGCAACGACAGCCCCACTCCTCTGTTAGCCGGCCCTGCCAGCCTCTTTGTCAATGATGAATTCATTGGCAGCAGCCGCCTGGAATATGCCCCGCGCAGCCAGGAAATCAAGTTGTTGCTGGGGGTGGAAGATAGGGTCACGGTCAAGCGGGAGTTGGTGAAGCGGGATGTAGACAAGCGCCTGCTGCGGGATAACCGCCAGCTTCGTTTTGGTTACGAAATCGAACTGCACAATTTGCTGACCACGCCCGTTGACGTAGAAGTAAAAGACCAGATTCCTGTGGCCCGTCACGAAAGCATCAAAGTGCGCCTGGAGCAGGTGACGCCAGAGCCGGCGGAAAAGACGGACCTGAACCTGTTCACCTGGCGGCTGACGCTGGCTCCAGGGCAGAAGCAGAAGCTCCAGTATGAGTTTTCCGTAGAACACCCGCGCAGCATTACTCTGACGGGATTGAACATTTAACCAACCTGTAAGGCGATTTTCCAAAATCGCCCGCCCGATTTTGGAAAATCGGGCTACAGATAAGAAATTCCTCTCAAATTGCGACTATGGAAGAAATAAGACAACCTAACCGCCTGCTGGAACGTGCCTTTCTGGTGGGCGTGGAATTTAAGCAAGGACGGGCGCTGCTGCCTGTCGAGGAGAGCCTGATAGAGTTAGCGCGGCTGGCGGATACGGCGGGCCTGGAAGTAGTGGGCGAAGCCACACAGCGGCTGTCGCAGCCGGACAGCGCCACCTATATCGGTTCGGGCAAACTGGAAGAAATTCACCACCTGGTGGAAGATCTGGACGCCAGCGTTGTGCTATTCGATGACGAACTGAATCCGCGCCACCAGCGGGAACTGGAAAAGGTGTTTGGCGAAAATGTGAAGGTGCTGGATCGCACCGCCCTGATCCTGGACATTTTCGCGCAGCACGCGCAGACCGCCGAGGGTCAGTTGCAAGTTGAACTGGCGCAGTTGGAGTATCGTTTGCCCCGCCTGACCAGGCTGTGGACCCATCTGGCGCGGCAGGCAGGCGGGCGCGCGGGCGGGGCGACGGGTGGTGTGGGCGTGCGCGGGCCGGGCGAAAAGCAGATTGAAACGGACCGCCGCGAAATCCAGCGGCGCATCAGCAAGATCAAGCAGGAGTTGGAGACGGTGCGGCAGCGGCGCAGCCAGCAGCGCGCCAAGCGGCGGCAGACGGCGCTGCGGGTGGTGGCGTTGGTGGGGTATACGAATGCCGGCAAATCCACCCTCCTTAACCAACTCAGCGGCGCGGACATTCTCACCGCCGACATGCTGTTTGCCACGCTAGACCCCACCACTCGCCGCGTGCATTTGCCTGGCGGGCGGGAGATGCTTTTTACGGACACTGTCGGCTTCATCCAGAAACTGCCCACGCAGATTGTGGCCGCTTTCCGCGCCACGCTAGAAGAGATCAACGACGCCCACGTTTTGCTGCATGTGGTAGATGCTACCCATCCCCAGGCGCACGCCCAAATGGAAGCGGTGGAAGATACCCTGGCGCAGCTAGAGGTGGAGCATCTGCCGATGGTGATTGCCCTCAACAAAATTGACCAGCTTTCGGCTGAAGAGCGGGCGACGCTTTCCTCCCTTGACTTTTCGGCGCCAGCCGTGCCTGTGTCGGCGCTGACGGGGGAAGGGATTGAGGAACTCCTGATTGCCGTAGAAGCGGCTGCCGAACAGTACATGATGCCGTTGCGCGTGCGCCTGCCGTATGATCGCGGCGACTTGCTTTCTCTGTTTCATGAGCGAGGCCAGGTAGAAGGCGAAGAACATGGCGTGGATGGCGTCATCCTGTTTGGCCGCCTGCCGCGCCGCTTACAGCCGGCTTTCGCCGCCTATGAACTACCGCTGAAATAAATCGAAACTGACCCACTGATAACACCCCAGTAGATCATGGCTGCCCCCATAAAGTGGGCAAAAAAGCATCGTCGCCGGGCAATTTTGGGCGCGGTCACACCCCAATAAATCATAGCTGCCTCCATCGTCGCCGGGCAATTTTGGGCGCGTCTGCGCCCAAAATTGCCCTAAAAATCGGTGTCAGCCCCGCCGCAGGCGGGGCTGACACCCACCACCCCTAAATGCAGCCTGGGTTCGTAGTAACCGCTTTAGCGGTTTAGACGGCTAAACTTGTGCTGAGCGTAGTCGAAGTAGCCGTTACTACGAACTTCTTCCTGGACAATTGCTTATGACACATAACGGAAACCCGAAAGGGCCGGGCAAATTTATCAACGAGTTGCTGGACAAAACCAGTAACTTTCTGGCGGCGCGTCCGGGGCTGCTGCCGCTGATTGGCGTAGGCTTGATTGCGCTCAACCTGCTGCTGCAAATCTTCCCCGGTCCCCGTATCTGGCTCGTGGACAGCAATCTCTTTTTGCACGTCGGTTTGCTGCTGGCTTTGCTCGGTCTGCTGCTGATCAGGCCATTGGGGTGAGGCGGTTGGATAGCGTGCGCGCCTTGACCCGAAATAGAACCGTCCAGGCGGCATTGGCGGCG
>CAYQYJ010000408.1:0-3850 GCA_964421605.1 uncultured Ardenticatenaceae bacterium
GTAGGCTGAAACAGTTCATCTCCCATATTCTGCATGATGTAAACGGGAACCTGAATGTCGTCTATCACGGAAATGGGGGAATGAGCCAATGCCCAGGCTAACGTTTCAGCCACGTTGGTATAGTTGAGCAGGTTGTGGAAATACATTTCGATGGCTGGGTCCATGTTGCCCAGCAAATTACCCGTAGCCACCAGAATGCCGCCCCAGACGGCGCGTGGCGTGGCGCCGCCAAACAGGCTTTGGCTCAGATCGCTCCAACTGCTCATCGCCACCACCGTTTTGATGCGACTGTCGTGCGCCGCTGCCCGCAAAGCCATGCCGCCGCCGTAGGAGATGCCGCTCATGCCGATCTGGTCGGGATTGGCTGGCGCATGGGCCAGAATCCAATCAATGATGGCGGCAATATCAGCCATATCTTCGGGACCAGTCACGCCAATCAAACCGCCAGAGTTGCCCCAGCCGCGAGCGCTGTAACTGTAAACGATGAAACCCTCCTGGGCGAATTCGCGCGCCTGGAAGAAGTATTCATATTCGTCCAACGCCCAACTGTTGGCGAAAATAATCACAGGAAAGGTCTGGTTGGGATCGTTGGTGAGGGGGACGAACATATTGCCGGCAATCCCTACCCCGCCCGCGCCAGCCACGCAAATG
Source organism: uncultured Ardenticatenaceae bacterium (assembly GCA_964421605.1). Taxonomy (GTDB): domain Bacteria; phylum Chloroflexota; class Anaerolineae; order Promineifilales; family Promineifilaceae; genus JAGVTM01. The sequence continues at coordinate 652 of CAYQYJ010000408.1, forward strand.
TGACGATGCCATTGGATGTCGTAGCCAGCCAGTGGATCGGCAGCCACAAATGCCGGCAGCGTCACATCCGCCAGACTGTCCCCCTTCTGCCACGCCCTGGCTTCCGCCGCCTGCGCCGGATCGCAAGCCATCCGCGCCGCGCCATGCGGCACAACTTGCCGCACCCACGAATAAGGCAGCGTCCCTTTCTGCGCCGCGTTCTCTTTATCCTGCTTGGAACGCGCCGCGGATATAGGCGTAACATTCTGCGCCGCCGTCCCCGCATAAACATCGGCGCTCTGCGCGGCTGCCCATGCCAGCAGCGCCAGCCATAACAAAACACGAACCCGCTTCATAAGCAAATGCCCTCCTCACAGAAATAGAGATGGCGACCAGGAACAACCTGGCGCGCAAAACGATTTTGAAAATCGCTTTACAAAGGTACCTGTCGAGTAATGTAGGAAACAGCCAACTGGCTGGCGAAAGTATAACATAGGGGGATGAGCGGGTAAACAGGCTGGCGCCGGGCGCGGTGCGACGCGAAATATTTACGATTTCTTAACATATTTCATAATGGTAGTAAGGTATAGTAGAGAGGTTGCATGGCGTTTCCTGCCGGGCCGCGACAGGGCGTGGACCAGGACGGCAAAACGCAACGCTAGTTGTCTCAGCCATCTGCCCGCTTTAGGCTGGACAAACAAGGCGGCATCTCTTCATTTGCAGCCATTAGTCATCCCCATTTTCAACAATAATGCGCCTGATATTCTTGATAGGACTGGATCAGGGGCATCACCAAAACCTGCGCGTCTAAGGGAACTGGATGATCACAGCACCAAGTACACGTTTTCTGTCGGCAGCCGCACGCCTTCGCTCCCATCAGAACAGGTCAGGCAAGATGCGCCTGCCAACCCTAACAACCTGGGACAATATCAGGCTGCGTTTCGCCAGGATGAGAAGCAGCGTCACTATTCTGCTGCTGACCTGGCTGTTGCTGACGGCGCCGCCAGAAGCGGCCGGCGATTCGCCTATACCTGACGACCTGGCTAACTGCACCCCCTTGATCGTTGTCACTTCTAAGAACGACGACGGCGCTGGCAGTTTACGCCAGGCTATCAAAGATGTCTGCGATGGGGGGCAAATCAGCTTCAACTTGCCGCCTGGCAGCTTTATCACGCTGTTAACGGGCGAACTGCTCATTGGCAAATCGCTGCAATTGCTTGGCCCTGGCAGCGCCACACTGGCGCTGCGCAGTCTGGATGACGGACGCCTGCTGCGCATCGGCAGCGGCATCACTGTGCAAATCAGCGATTTGAGCCTGCTCAATGGTCTGGCGACGGATGGCGCGGGCGGCATCTCCGAGGGCGGCGCTGTTCTGAACGAGGGGACGCTCACCTTGACGCGCGTCACCATTATTGGCAACAGCGCCGCCGCCCCAGGGCGAGGCGGCGGCATCGCCAACATCGGCGGCGTCGTAACGATTGTGGATGGCATCTTTGCCGACAATCTGGCGGATGGCAACAATGAGGCAGGCGATGGCGGGGCTATTTACAACGATGCGAACGGCGTCATAACCATTAGCGATACCACCTTTTTGGCTAATACGGCTTATGCCAATGGCGGCGCAATTGACAATCATGGCACGCTGACCATTACCCACAGCACCCTGTCGGAAAACAACAGTTTCGCAGGGGGGGGCATTGCCAATCGCGGCGGCGGGCTTTCTCTTTCCTATACCAGCATTCTCCAGAATGCGGCTAATGTCTACGGCGGCGGCATCCTCAACACCGGTTCGCTGTTGGTAAACGCCAGCACCCTGAGCGGGAATGAATCTGCTGGCGGCGGCGGCATTCATAACGATGGCGGCAGCGTTACCATCACGCACAGCACGGTGACGCTCAACCAGGCGACACAAGGCGGCGGCATTTCGGGCACAGATGAAGGCGCATTTACGCTGCAAAACAGCATCGTGGCCCAAAACAGCGCGGAGGAGTGCGCTTTGCCGGCATCGGCTCTCCTGTCGCAAGGGCACAATCTCGCTGGAGACAGTTCCTGCCACTTGACAGAAGCTTCCGACCTGGCGCAGCAAGACGCCCGCCTGGCTCCCCTGCTGCTAAACGGCGGCGACACAGAAACGCACGCCCTGCTGCCCGGCAGCCCGGCGCTGGACGCAGGGCAGTGCGCGGCAGACAGCGTTGACCAGAGAGGGCAACTGCGTCCGGTAGATATTCCTAGCTTGAGCAACAGCGGCAACGGCTGCGACATCGGCGCTTATGAAGCCTCCAATACGCCGCTCAGCCTGACCGTGGATATAGCGGCCCAATCGCCGCTGCTGCCGGGCCAACCCGTGACCTATACGCTGCACTTCCAAAACGAAAGCGACAGCCTTGTCAGCCAGGCTTTCATCACCAACACCCTCTCCCTCCCGCTGACAGACCTGACCTTCACCAACAGCGGCGTGTCCGTGACGCCTGTAGCCGGCCCTATCCCCGTGTGGCAAGTAGCCAACATAAGCCCTGGCGCAGGCGGCGTCATTACGGTAACGGCGCGGGTTAGCGCCGCCTGGAGCGCCGATGCTTTGCTGGTTAACAGCGCTCTCATTCGCGGTCACAGCAACCTGACCGATTTTGCCGATGGCTGGGGCGAAGCCAGCGTCAACATCGCCGTGCCCCACCTGGCGTTTGCGCTGGAATCGTACTACGTTTCGGAAGATGCCGGCACAGCCACAATCACCATCACTCTGACGACGCCCAATCCTTTTGCCCCCGTCAGCGTCTCCTACGAAACCATAGAGGGTACAGCAATGGCTGGCAAGGATTACGTCGGCGTCAGCGGCCAAATGACTATACTCCCCGGCGCCAGCCAGCAGACGTTCATTGTACCCATCCTGGATAATATGCAGGCAGATGGCAGCCGCAGCCTGACGCTGCACCTCTCCGCTCCTGTGGGCGCAGCATTGGGGGCAACGGCGTCCGCATCGTTAACGGTGACGGACAACGATTACACCCTGTTGCTTCCTATGGTTTTCCGACCGTAGAGCGCTCGCTTGGTCAAGCGTATCTGAGTAGTGGCTTAAAGCAGTTCGCCAACCCAACCAATATCCTACAATCGTGCAAGCCAAAATCCGTGGTTGCGCTACAATTACGGTATCCCTCTGCTGCCATTGGTGTTATCCGTCAATAGATTCGATGCGAAGTACAACTTCTGGCAGAAGCAGTACTTC
>CAYQYJ010000409.1:0-3846 GCA_964421605.1 uncultured Ardenticatenaceae bacterium
CGCAATTAAGTACGACACAGGCGGCGATTAAAGGTTGTTACACAGGAGTTGCCCACGCGCGGGGCGTTCGGCTAAGCTCAGTCAAGCCGCTCACGGCAAAGCCACAGCCTGCTCCTTCGGCAGGCTCAGGGCGGGTCGGAGCTTGTCGAAACGTAAGCGTTTAGTTTCTCTGGAGAAGTTGAACTTTTTGTCTGGCTAAACGACAGCCTACCAGAGAAAAGTTCAACTTCTTGCTGAACGGTTACGTCGAAGCAAGGGAGGAAAATAGCGCGTCATTGTAGCCCGATTTTCCAAAATCGGGCGGGCGATTTGGGAAAATCGCCCTACTGTTTTTGAAGGAGCGGTTGTATGCTGGATTTTTCGGTGGTCACGCTGGCTGTCAACCTGCCAGGACCCGTGGCGGCGGCGCGGTTGCGCCAGTTTGGGGCGGCGGTGACCAAGATTGAGCCGCCCGGCGGCGACCCCCTGGCAATAGCCTGCCCCTCCTGGTATGCACAACTGCATCAGGGCGTCACAATCCTGACCCTTGACCTGAAAAATCAGGCGGATCAAGCGCGGCTGGAAGAGTTGTTGGCGGCGGCGGATTTGCTGCTGACTTCCATGCGCCCGGCGGCGCTGGCGCGGTTAGGCCTGGGACCCGATGCCTTAGCGGCGCGGCAGCCGCATCTGTGCCAGGTCGCTATTGTGGGGTATGACCCGCCGGATGAAGACAAAGCGGGCCACGATTTAACTTACCAGGCCAGCCTGGGGCTGGTGCAGCCGCCGCAACTGCCGCGCACGTTGTTGGCTGATCTGGCTGGGGCGGAGCGAGCCGTGAGCGCGGCGCTGGCGCTGCTGCTGGCGCGGGCGCAAGGGCAGGGAGCGGGCAGGGCGGAGGTGGTGCTGGCGGCGGCGGCGGCGGCGTTTGCGCAGCCGTGGCGCTTCGGTCTGACGCAGGCGACGGGGGTTTTGGGCGGCGGTTTGCCGGGCTACAATTTGTATGAAACAGCAGACGGCTGGGTGGCGCTGGCGGCGTTGGAGCCGCATTTCTGGCAGCGATTTGTGGCCGCCGCCGGGCTGGCGCGTCCAGATAAAACGGCGGTAGCCGCCTTTTTGCGCCAGCAGCGTACCGCCTATTGGACAGCCTGGGCGAGGGAGCAGGACATTCCGTTGGAAGAGGTAGGGGAGAAGTAAGGGAGAAGGGAGGAGGGATTGTCCTCATGGGTTGCCGGCATATACAGGCAGATAAACGGGGTATGCGCCGTGGGTGGCCTGGGTGGTAATGTGGACGATGGCGGAGAGGTTGGGGTCTACGGTAGACATAGCCTGTAGCGTAACGGTGTCTGCGGCGCCGATTTGGGCCAGCGGCGACAGCGTGACGACCACCGTCACGGCGCGGCTGTGGGCGGCGGGCACATCCGCCAGCAGCGCCGTGGCGCCGGCGTATGGCGGGCCAAATTCCGTAAACCAGCCCGGCGCCGTTAAGGTCATGGTGTAGCTGTCGGGGACGTTGCCGGCATTGGTCACTGTGACCACGTAAGTAACGGAACTGCCGGGCAGCCCACCCCCTATCAGATCGCCTGACAGGACAATGGCTGGCGCCGCCGCCGCCGTAGTCGTTAAGGCTGTGGTGGTGAACACGTCCGCAAAACCCAACGACGTGATCGTGAGCAGGGCTGTATCGGTGGTTCCTGCCGGCATCCCCTCTGGAACCGTCACCACCACCTGAAACAGAAGAGACGCCGCCGGCGGCAGCGCGTCCGTCTGCGTCAACGGGGGGCTAAAGCTGGCGGGCCAGGCGCTGCCAGAGAGCGCCAGGGCATACGTATCGGTGACGTTGCCCACATTTTCCAGACCCAGGGTATAGGTAGCCACCTCGCCGGGACGAGCCGCCGCGCCCGTGACGCCCACCACCGAGAACGCTGGCGCAGCGGCAGCGATCGTCGTCAGGCTGGTGGTAAGCGCAAAAGAGGGATCAATCGGGGTGGAAAGACGAACGACAGCCCTATCAGCCGCGCCCGCCAGCGCGCCGCGCGGTACAGTCACCCACACCGTCACAGATAACGCCTGCCCCGGCGTCAGCGGGCCCGTTTCCGTCAGCGGCGGCAGCAGCGCCGTATCCCACTGGGCGGTCAGGGACAGGTCGTAGTTGTAAACAGAGAGGCTGGTATTGGTCAGCCAGACGGTATAGGTCACGACAGCCTGGGGCGGCGCTGTGGCGGTCTGGTCAGGGGAGAGGGCGGCGGCAGGCGCAGCCAGGACGGACGTGGTCAGCGTGGTGGAGAGAACCGCGTCCACGTTTGACAGCGACGCTGCCCGCACAACCGCCTGATCGGCGTCGCCAATGGGCGCGTCCTCAGGTATGAGCGCGGTTACCTGGATGACCTGGGCTGCGCCAGGCGCCAACGGCCCAGTTTGGGTCAGCGGCGGCGCAAAGGTCGTGGGCCAACTGAAGTCGCTCAGGGTCAGGCTATATTGGTCAGCCGCCGCGCCTGTGTTGGTCACTGCCAGAGTATAGGTGATGACGCCGCCCGGCAGCCCGCCCTGCTGCTGCGGCGGGGTCAGGTTGACGCCCGCCCCGGCGTTGCTGGTGACAATGGCGGCGGCGGCGGTGACCGCCGTTGTCAACTGCGAAGTAGCCTGTACAGTCACGGCGTCTGTGGCCACGACGGGATTCGGCGGCAGCGAAACCATCACCCCAAATGATGCGCCTGTGCATGGCAGCAGCGTCTCCGTTTGCGTCAGGGGCATGGTGAAACCAGTATCCCACAAGGTGGTGGGCCAGTAGGCATCAGCCAGCGTGAGGGCGTAGCTGTCGGCGACGCCGCCCGTGTTGCTAACGGTGAAGGTGTAGGTAACCACCTGCCCTGGCAGCCCTGCGCCTGCGGCGGTGGGCGGCTCAATGGTCACGGCTGGCTGCGCCGGCGGCGCGCCCACGCCGTACCAGACCGCCAGGCTATTGTGCAGCGCGTTGGCTGCCGGCAACCCTTCATCCACGTACAAGATGCCATCCGCGCCCGTCTGGTCCTCAATGCCGGCAACGGCAAAGGTTGCATCCGTCATAGTCAGGTACTGCACAATCACGTCGTTCGTGTCCAGGTCGAGAATAATCTCAAACGTATCCACGCCGCCAAACAGATTCTCGTACTCGTGATACTCAATCACAAACCAGTTGCGCCCCTGGCTGGTTTCGTGCAGCGTGTAAACAGCCATATCGGACTGACCGAACGGGTGAAAATAGATGTTGCCCCAGGCGGCGTAAATGGCATTGTTGGGGTCGTCCGGCGTGCTGTTGGGAATGGGAGGGTTACCGCTGGGGATGGCGTCATCGTACAAGTTGTCATCGCCAAAAAGCGCCACGCCAAAATCATTGAACCAGACGTGGTCGTAGCTCTCCCCGTAGAAGGTGAAGCTCTGGCTCAGCGGCAGGGTGACGGAAACAAAATCGGGCAACTGCAAGTCGGCGGCGTCCAGGTCCCAACGCTGACCGCCAGTGGCGTCTACCCATTGGAAGACGACGCCGCTGCCGCAGCTATCGCTGTCGTATACGTTGTAAGCCAGGCGCGGCGCGGCGGCAGCCGCTGTCAGCGCGTGCCCGGTCAGACTATGCCAGAGGGCGGCTAACAGGGTGAGCGCCAAAATGAGCGGAATGAGGAGAAGTGAGTGGGTTTTCATAAGCGTTCCTCAGGAACAGGCGCAAGAAGCGGCGCAAGAAGCGGCGCAAGGAGCGGGCGCAAGAAGCGGGCGCAATAGGATGTCCGCCAGACATGACCCCATTATGCCAGATATTGCCGCGCCAGGCATGGCGGGGACTATTTACGTGGCGTCTGCTTTATGGCACAATGAAGCTATGCCTGTCAAGGTTCG
>CAYQYJ010000410.1:0-3838 GCA_964421605.1 uncultured Ardenticatenaceae bacterium
ATTCTTAACAATCCGGTACGTTCGTTGAAAGCCTCAATCAAAGCGTCTATCTGGCTAACGTGGGCCGGAAGGCTCGTCCAATAGTCAGGGTCATACCACTGCGCCTGGATTTCTTCATACGTCTTGCCCTGCTGCTCCACCCAGGTGAAATACTTTAGATTGTGGATGCGCTTGCGATCATAGTAAGTCAGCTCTTGCATATGGTCCAGCGTTTGCCCCAACAGATAACGATGGAAAATGACGGCGCTGGCCTGGAGGGAGAGCGCGCCTTGTTCCGCATCCAGTTCTACCAGGCGGCTCTGATACATCTCCATGGAATCTGTAGCCACCGTCAAGACGATGTCCGTCGCCCCCAGTTCATAATATTTAGCAAATTTGATGGCCGAGAGCATGTTGGATACGCCCGAAATGCCCAGCAGCGGTAGTTGTTCTACCGTGTCTGCCGGCACGCCCTGGCTCACCAGGTACTCTTGCCCAATCGGATCATTGAACAGGCGGATGACGCCCATGGGGGCGGCGTCGTCAATGGCAATGACCATGTCTGTGTTCTTGACGTTGTGGATCCAGGGGACGTGTTTGTCGCCAATGCCTTCAATGCGGTGCGCGCCAAAGCCATTTTGCAGCAGCGTGGGACATTGCACCGCCTCGCTGGCCGCCACTTTGCTGGTGGGGAAGTGCGCCTTAAGGAAGTCGCCGCAAGCCAGCGTGCCGCCGGAGCCAGTCGCCAACACCACGCCGCGATACTGGTCATGCTCGCCTGTAATGGCTTGCAGCAGTTCCAGCATAGCCGCCCCTGTCACCTCGTAATGCCACAGATAGTTACCAAACTCATCAAACTGATTGAAGATGACCACATCTTCGCCAGAGCGACGCAGCTCCCAACATTTGTCGAAAATCTCCTTGACGTTGCTTTCCGAGCCGGGCGTCTTGATCGTCTCGCCTGCGACCTGCGCCAGCCAGTCAAACCGCTCCTGGCTCATGCCCTCAGGCAGGATGGCAATGGACTCGCAAGCCAATAGATTGGAGTCGTACGCGCCGCCGCGGCAGTAATTGCCAGTGGAAGGCCACACGGCTTTCTGGGTGGTGGGGTCGAACTGCCCTGTGACCAGGCGGGGAACCAGGCAGCCAAAAGCCGCGCCCACTTTGTGCGCGCCTGTGGGGAACCATTTGCCCAGCAGAACGATGATGCGCGCGGGCACGCCCGTTAGCTGCGGCGGCAGTTCCAGGAAATTCACGCCGCCAAAGCCGCCGCCATACGGCGTGGGTTCGTTGTGCCAGGTGATGCGGTACAGATTGAGTGGGTTCAGATCCCACAGACCCACATTAGCCAATTGGGCTTTGATGGCATCGGGAATCAGGGTCGGGGCCTTCATCTGTTTGAAGGTGGGGATGCGAATCTGTCGCTCTTGGGCGCGGGCCGCCGCGCGAACCAGGGCGGTTTCGTGAATAGTCAGGTCTATCATGGTTTTGCTCCGATTTTCAAAGACAGGCGGATTACCTGTGAGGTTAAAAGGTAAGGCGGGACATGACGGTCTGCACGTCTGCCATGTTGGGGGAGATGCGGTGCGGTTGGCTGCCGGCATTGGCCACGCTCACCATGGCATTTTGCACATCTTTCAAGCCGCTGCCCGTTATCAACAGAACAAATGTTTCATCCACAGAAACCAGTCCTTTATCCACAGCTTTCACCAGACCAGCGTAAGCCGCTGCCCCGGCAGGCTCGGCAAAGACGCCGCTGCCGCGCGCCAGGGCGGGGATGGCAGCCAGGATTTCCTCGTCGCTGACCGTCACAAAAGCGCCGCCTGTCTCTTTGACGGCAGCCATAGCCTTTAAGCGGTCGCGCGGCAAGCCAGCGCTAATGCTGTCAGCCACCGTGTGGGCGGCAATGGGCGGCTTGGTGAGAACATCCTCTCCCTTTTCCCACGCTTCCGCCAGGTAGTTGCTGCCGGCAGCCTGCACCCCAATCAGGCGCGGCATGTGGTCAATCCAACCCAGAGCCAACAAATCCTTCAGCCCTTTATGCAGCCCGCCAATGATGCAGCCATCGCCCACGCTAACGAAAATGGCGTCGGGCGCCTGCCAGCCCAACTGCTCGCAAATCTCGTAGCTGGCGGTCTTCTTGCCTTCGCTCATGTACGGGTTGTAGGCGGTGTTGCGGTTGTACCAACCGTAATAGGCGGCGGCTTGCAAACAAAGCTCAAAGGCGTCGTCGTATGTGCCCTCCACCAGCAGCACGGCGGCGCCAAAGACGAGGAGTTGGGCGATTTTGGCTTGAGGGGCGGATGCCGGCACAAAAATAATATGCCGCATCCCTACGCTGGCACACAAACCGCTCAGCGCCGCCGCCGCATTGCCCGTGCTGGCGGTGGTGATAAGGGTCGCCCCCTTCTCCTGCGCCTTAACCACCGCCATCGCGCTGGCGCGATCCTTAAAAGAAGCCGTCGGCTGGCGACCATCATCTTTCACCCACACTCGCCGCAGCCCCAACTCCGCCGCCAGCCGCGGCGCCGGGTAGAGCGGCGTGCCGCCTACCGCCAGCGGCGGCACAGCGGCATCCGGCTGCACAGGCAGTAGCGGCTTATACCGCCAGATGGTAGGATCGCCGTTGTGGCGCAGTTGTTGGCGACTAATGCGCCGCCTGATGGCGTCGTAATCGTAGACTACATCCACAATGCCCTCGCTGCCATGCAGCGGGCAAACGTAATCAATCTCGTTGGGCGCATAAGTGCGCCCGCAAATCAGACATTGAAGGTGCTGGACGTGGTTCATAGGGTGATGTGCGTACCCGTTTCACCGCGCAGCGCCCGCCCGATATTCTCTGGCGTGGTGATAATAGCCCGCTGCCCGCCGTTTTCCAGGAAATCAATCACGGACTGGATTTTGGGGGCCATGCTGCCTTTGGCAAAGTGGACGCCTTCCGCCAGGTATTGTTTGGCTTCGGCCAGGGTCATATGGTCCAGGGCGCGCTCATTGGGTTGGCGGAAGTTGAGCATCACCTTTTCCACGGCGGTGCTGATGATAAACAAGTCGGCGCCGATGACGTTCGCCAGCAGCGCGGAAGCGCGGTCTTTGTCAATGACCGCCGCCACGCCGTGCAGATTGCCCGCTTCGTCCGCCACCACGGGGATGCCGCCGCCGCCCACAGTGATGACGATGATGCCGGCATCCAGCAAAGCCTGCACCGCCTTTTGCTCCACAATGCGCATGGGCAGCGGCGACGCCACCACCCGCCGCCAGCCGCGCCCCGCGTCTTCGACCATATCCCAACCGTCCTGCTCTTGTCGCCGCCGCGCCGTAGCCTCATCCATAAAGGAGCCAATCGGCTTGGTGGGGTGTTGGAAAGCGGGGTCGCTGCGGCTGACTTCCACCTGGGTGACGACGGTAGCCACCTCTTTGTCTATGCCCATCTGGTAAAAATGGTTGTACAGGTTTTGCTGCAAGGCATAGCCAATCGCCCCCTGCGAATCCGCGCCGCACACGTCCAGGGGCACCTCGTGTAGCTCGTGCGCCGCCAGTTCCGAGCGGCGCAGAATAAATCCCACCTGTGGCCCGTTGCCATGCGCCACCGCCACATTCCAGCCATCGCGCACCATGCCGGCAATATGCAAACAAGTCTCGCGCGCCGCCTCATACTGATCAGGCACAGTCTGGTGGTTTTTATCCTTAATCAATGAATTGCCGCCAATAGCGATGACGGCGAGCTTTTTACTCATAATAAAATACTCCTTCAAAAACAGCGTGTCGTAGGGCGGGTTGGCAACCCGCCCTTTCTCCAAAAACAATCTCACGCGGCAGTCCGCTCACGCGGGACGCAGAGGGCGCAGAGAAAAAATTCAAC
>CAYQYJ010000411.1:0-3824 GCA_964421605.1 uncultured Ardenticatenaceae bacterium
TTTGCTCAGCTCTTTGCTCTGCATCAATGTATCTCCAATGTAGTGTGGGGCAAATGGCTCATTTGCCTGCCCCATGTCTATACAAACCTGGCGGATTCTATCCAGCTTCCGCCTGGCGTCAGCCCGCCGCCGCCTCTTTCGCCGCCGGCTTAACCCAACTCTAAGCGACAAGGATACAAAACAAACGTGAAATTCGTGGCAAAAAATCCCTCACTCATACCGCAGCGCCTCAATCGGCCTCAGGCTGGAGGCGCGCCAGGCGGGGTAGATGCCAAAGATCAGCCCCACCGCCGCCGCAAAGCTGGTAGCCATCAGCACCGTCGGCGCATCTACCACCGCAGTCAGGTCGAGGGCGCTGCCGGCAACTACCGCAATCGCCCACCCCAACAAAATCCCCAAAAAGCCGCCCAACAGGCTGAGCAAAATAGCTTCCAACAAAAACTGCATCAACACATCCCGCCGCAGCGCCCCCACCGCTTTGCGGATGCCGATCTCCCGCGTGCGCTCCGTCACGCTGACCAGCATAATGTTCATGATGCCAATGCCGCCGACGACCAGGGAAATGCCGGCAATCGCCCCCAAAAACGCCGTCAACGTCCCCGTAATCGCGTCAAACGTTTGCAGCAAATCCGTCTGGCTAAAAATGCGAAAATCATCCTCATCCGCATACGTAATCCCATGCGCCTCCCGCAGCGTCGCCGTAATCTGCTCCACCGCCGCCGCCGTTTCCGCCTCGCTGGCTGCCTGCGCAATAATCTGCGTCACCGCCCGCCCCCCATTGCGCGTGCGCGCCGGGTACAGCCGCGTTTGCGCCGTCGTCACCGGGATATACGCCGTGTCGTCCGGGTTCGTCAGAAAACCCTGCCCCTGCGCCCGCAACACCCCCACCACCTCATAACTGACGCCGTTAATCTTCACCGACTCCCCCACCGCGAAGGCGTCGCCAAACAAATCCTGGGCCATCTGGCTGCCCAACACCGTCACGCGGGCGTTGGTCTCCACGTCATTCGCCGTCAGCCCATCCCCGCTGGCAAAATCCAGCAAATTCGTCGCCGCCAGATAGTTCGCCGTGATGCCGGCCACGCTGGCCTGTTTCGACGCCCCGCCAAAAATGACGTTTTGCATGCCCGTCGTCACCGCCGCCGCCGCCGTCACCGCCGGCGCATTAAACGGATCAGACAGCGCCGCCACATCCTCCAGGCTCAAAGCCGGATAGCCGCCGCTGTTCTCCGCATCCGTAGAAATGGAGATCAAATTCGTGCCAATAGACTGAATCTCGCCCGTAATGGACTCATTCACGCCATTGCCAATCGCCATCAACCCGATCACCGCCGCCACGCCAATGATCACCCCCAACATCGTCAACACCGCCCGCAGCTTATTCGCCAACAAACTATCCAACGCCGTCAAAAAACTCTCACCCAAATTCATACCTCATACCTCCCACTTCTTCCTTCTGCCTTCCCACTTCTTCCTTCCCCTCATCGCTCACCACCAACCCATCCCGCAAATAAATCGTGCGCCGCGTCCGCTCCGCCACTTCCGGGTCATGCGTCACCACAATCACCGTGATCCCCCGCCGGTACAACGTCTCGAAGATATTCAAAATCTCCTCCCCCGTGTGCGTGTCCAGCGCCCCCGTCGGCTCGTCCGCCAGGATGATGCTCGGTTCCGTAGCCAGGGCGCGGGCAATCGCCACCCGCTGCTGCTGCCCGCCAGACAGCTCATCCGGCTTATGATCCAGCCTGTCCCCCAACCCTACCGCCGCCAGCGCCTGCTCCGCCAGCGCCAGCCGCTCGCCGCGCCCAAAACCCGCATACATCAGCGGCAAAGCCACTTGTTTCAATGCGGCGGTGCGCGGCAGCAAATTGAACTGCTGAAAGACAAAGCCAATCCGCTTGTTCCGGATCCGCGCCTGTTCGTCATCGCTCATCTGGCTCACCTCAATGTGGTCCAGCTTATAGCTGCCGCTGCTGGGCAGATCCAGGCAGCCGATAATGTTCATCAACGTGCTTTTGCCAGAGCCGGACGGGCCCATAATGGCTACGTACTCCCCCGGCGTAATCGTCAGGTCTACGCCGCGCAAAGCGTGCACCGTTTGCGTGCCCATCCGATACGCTTTGGTAATGCTGCTCAGTTCAATCATGGGTTGCCTCCCGTTCCGGGCGGCCCGCCGCTGAAGGGCAGGCTGACGGGCAGGGCGCTGCCAATGACCACCTGGTCGCCGGCTGCCAGTCCGCTCTTAATTTCCGTGTTTTCATCATCGCGCAGGCCAATACTCACTTCAACTTGTTCCGTGATGGGTTCGCCATTCGCGCCATTCGCGCCCGGCGTCACTTTATTGACGTAAAACTTGCCCGCCTGCCGGTCAGCCACAATCGCCCGGTTAGGCAGCAGCAGCACATCCTGGCGGCTGCCCGTAATCAGGCTGGCGTTAGCCGTCATATTAGCCCGCAGCGGCAAATCCGTTTGCGCCAGCCGCAAATTAACTTGATAAGTGACCAGCCCCGTCTCGGCTCCCGCCGTGTTTTGCGGCGCAATGGCGGCCACTTCCGCGGCGATGGGCGTATCCGGGAAGCTCTCAAACGTCACCTGCGCCTGCTGCCCCAGCGCCAGACCCGCCAGGTCTACTTCGTCCACGCGCAGCGCCACTTCCAGGCTGTCGCTGTCCATCAGACTGACAACAGGCCCGGCGGCGGTTTCCCCCACGGCGGCGTTGACGGCGGTCACAATGCCATCAAACGGCGCAGTCAGGGTGGCTTTCGCCACATCGTTTTGCGCCCGCTGCCAGGCGATGCGCGCCTGTTCCACCTGCGCCGCAGCCATGTCCAACTGCGCCGGGCTGGGGCCCGCTAACAACACTTCCAGACTGGCTTGCGCCTGCGCCAATTGCGCCTGCGCGCTGGCGATCTGCGCCGCCGCCGCCCCCTGCTGCGCCAATGCCAGCCGCGCCTGCGCCGCTTCCAGGTTCGCCTGCGCCGCGCCCACGCTGGCTTGGGCTGCGTTCACGGTGTCCGGGTTGGCCCCCGCCAGCAAGGCGTCAAGCTGCGCCTGCGCCGCCGCTAACTGCGCTTCCGCCGCCGCCAGCGAGGCCCGCAGCCGCTCTTCCGTGGGCCCCAGTCCGGGGCAAATCTGACCGTCGGGCGTGTCGAAGCAGGTCAGCGCATTCTCATACGCCTCTTGCAGCGAATCCCGCTGCTGCCGCGCCGCGTCCAGGCTGTTTTGCGCCGCCAGAATGTCTGCTTCCGCTGCGCCTGTTTGCGCCTGATCCCGCTGCGCCGCCGCCGCCCACACCTGCGCCTGCGCCGCGCGCACATTGGCTGCCGCCGCCGCCAGGTCCGTTTCGCTGGGTCCGGCCAGCAGGCTGTCCAGATTAGCCTGGGCGCTGGCCACGCTGGCTTGCGCCGCCGCAATCTCCGCCGCCGTTGCGCCGCTGGTGAGCTGTTCCAGGTTCGCCGTCTGGATAGCCAGCGCCTGCGCCGCATTGGCGGCAGCCCGTTCCAGGGCGCTCGTCTCTAACTGGACCAACACGTCCCCGGCGCGCACGGCGTCCCCCACCTGTACGTTCACCGCCGCCACCCGCCCGCTGCTCGCCAGCGCCAGGTTTGCCTGCCGCTGCGGCGTCAACTGACCGCTGGCGGTGGCCCTGGCGGAGAGGTCGCCCACAAAGACCGTCACCACATCCCCCGTCTGCGTTGTAGCCATTTGCGCCAGCCGCTGCATCAGCGCCGCGCCGCCGCCCACCACAGCCACAATCAGCAGCCCCAACGCCGCCCACACCCATTTATTACTTCGCTTCCGTTTTGCCATCATATTTACGTCCT
>CAYQYJ010000412.1:0-3823 GCA_964421605.1 uncultured Ardenticatenaceae bacterium
TAATATATGTTATTAGTAACATATATTACAAAAGCAACAGCGCCCAAACTTTTGCTAACGATTTGCCAACAAGGGTGGGGCGCGCCATCATGAATGAAATTTGAGGAAGTTGTATGTCAATCCAACACGCTATTCTTGGTTTTTTAAGCTGGAAACCGTTAAGCGGGTATGACTTAAAAAAGTTGTTTGCCGAATCGCCCGTGATGCACTGGTCGGGCAACAGCAATCAGATTTATCGCGCCCTGGTGGAACTGCACCAGCAAGGGCTGGTCACGCGCGAGGTGCAGCCGCAGGAGAGCCTGCCAGCGCGCAAAGAGTACCGCATTACCGCGGCAGGGCAGGCGGCGCTGCGGCAATGGGTGACGGCCGCGCCAGAGCCGCCGCTGCTGCGGAATACCTTTCTGGTGCAGTTAGCCTGGGCGGATCAACTTACAGTTGAGGAGCTAGACGCGCTGCTGGCAAATTATGAGGCGGAAATGGACGTGCACGCGCGGATGCTGCGGCAGCGGGCAGCGCGCCAGTTAGACGCGCCGCAGCGCACGCCGCGAGAGCGTTACTTGTGGCAAATGATCAACGAGAACTGGATTTCTTTTTATGAGACACAGTTGGCCTGGGCGCGCGCTGTGCGCCAGGAGTCAGGCTATGGGGTCTCAAGTGAGGTAGCTGGATGAACCACAATCCACTTTATAAGTCGCCTGCGGCTGAGCAGGCGGTTATGAATCTTTATGACGCGGCGCTGGCCCGCTGGCCTGTGACCTATGACGCTCGCTATCTGCCAACGCGCCATGGCGACACCTTTGTCGTTGCCAGCGGCGCTGTTGATGCGCCGCCGCTGCTCTTGCTGCATGGCGCGGGCAGCAATTCGGCTATCTGGCTGGGCGACGCGCCGGCATATGCCCAATCCTACCGGGTGTATGCCGTAGACTTACTGGGGGAAGCCGGCAAAAGCGCCCCCAATCGTCCACCCTGGGACTCTGCCGCCTATGCCGAATGGCTGGAAGATGTGCTGGATGGCTTGCGCGTGCAACAGGCTGTTCTGGTGGGGATTTCTCAGGGCGGCTGGGC
The DNA here is from genome assembly GCA_964421605.1 of uncultured Ardenticatenaceae bacterium. Classification (GTDB taxonomy): domain Bacteria; phylum Chloroflexota; class Anaerolineae; order Promineifilales; family Promineifilaceae; genus JAGVTM01. The sequence goes on from CAYQYJ010000412.1 coordinate 1,066, forward strand.
TATTCTGAAATTCGCCGTCGCTCAGCCACCGCGCGTGGCGCAGTTGGTGTTGATGTGTCCGGGCGGGGTAACGGCAGACCGGACGTCGTTTGTCTGGCGCGCCCTGGCGCTTTCGCTGTTGGGCAAGTGGGGAACGCGCCGGTTGGTGCGCCTGCTTTATGGGCAACAGCCTGTGCCGGCAGGCGTGGAGGATATTTTCACGGTGGTCATGAGCGGCTTCAAGCCGCGAATAGGCGTGCTGCCGCTGTTCAGCGACGCCGAACTGGCGCGGCTGACAATGCCCACGCTGCTGTTGGGCGGCAGCCAGGATGCCCTACGCGATGTAAACGCCATTGCTGCCCGCCTGCAAGGGCTGCTGCCGCGGCTGACGGTGCGGATTCTGCCGGGGGCAGGGCACGTCATGCTTAACACCGTGGCGCCAACGCTGGCGTTCCTGGCTCAGACCACCAGCACCGAACGGTCTGCCTGAGACACAATCTGGTGGGCGACGTCATCGAGCAGCAGCCGTTCCCAGCCAATGCCCCCCTGATGCGCGCCAATGACAATCAGGTCATAGCTGCCGCTGCCGGCTTCCGCCAGAATTTCATCCACCACCAGACCATGCCGCACTTTTGGCTGGATACGCGGGACCAATCCTTGCAACGCGGCCAGGTCTTGCGCCAGCAGCGCCCCTTCACGGGTATGCTTCTGCATCAGCTCCGCGGCGTCGGCGCGTAGTTCCCAACCGGGGACGCCCGGCGCAGCCGTCATTTGGGACATCACATGCAGTAGAGTTAGTTCTACAGCAGTACGCATCAGCGGCGCCAATTGGATTGTCAGCCGCTCAAGCAGCAGCGGATCGCGCCAACCCTCGCATAGCAAAAAGCGGCGCAAGGGCGCGGCGTCGCGGCGGGCAATGAGCGTGGGGCAGGGAAGGTGGGCAACAATACGTTCGGCGGTGGGACCAATCAAGCGTTTGATCAAGCCATGCCCTGGCCTTTCACCAATCACCAGCAGATCGTAGCCGCCCTCTTTGGCTTCAGCCACAATTTCTTCTGCGGGCAAGCCGACGCGCAGCCGGGTGGGGGAGGGCGGAGCAGGGGGAGTCGCCGACGGCGCGCTCATCGCCAACAGCGTCTGCGCCTGCGCCAGGATGGTCTGCCCCGGCGCCCGATCGCTTTCGCGGCGGATGACGGTCAGGAGGGTAGGGAGGGGGCTGTCGGTGATGGCGGCGATTTGCGCCCCCAAACGCACGGCGTTATCTGAATGAGCCGCGCCGCCAGTTGCCACTAAGATGCGCATCGTATTGCTTCCTTTTTCTTTGTCACCGCTAAGATTTTCTTTCACCGCAAAGACACAAAGATCGCAAAGAAAAATCGAGGTTGTCTTTGTGTCTTTGTTATTCCTTACAGAAACAGCAGGATAAGGGGAACGATGAGGATAGCGCACATGAACAGGGCCAGGTGACGGTTGTTGTCAGTGATCCAGGCTACCAGGCGGAGCATAGCTCGTTCATAGCGACGATAGACAAAAGCCAAAATGAGGATAGAGATGATGGTGATGCTTAGCATCTCCGCCAGCACAATGGTAAACGCCTGTGGGTTTTTGAGCAAGACGGCGGCTAACAGGGTGTCAATGAAGGTGGTGATGTTGGCGCCCATAATGTACGGAATGACGTTTTCACGGCGGACAAAGCCGCGCTGGCTGAGCGGCACCAGGATGCTCAGGGAAACGCTGACGGACATAGAGATGAGCGTAATCAGAGAGCCAAGCAGGAACATAACCCAGGGACGGTAAATGAGGCGGGAGACGCGGCCTACCTGGCTCTCTTTGAGGGTCATTTCCGGCAGGCATTTGTCGAATAAGTTGAAGCTGAGCATGATGATGCCCAGCCCGACCAGAAAAAGACCCCAGGTGGGCAGGAAGCTGAGCAGGAGGGCGGCGATGGGGTCAAAAATGCGGTCGAGAATAGAGCTAAGGAGGGCCCCAGATTGCGGCTGCAAGGAGGCCAGGGCGTCGCTGTTGAGGAGAAAGATGCCAATGACCATGCCGGCAAGATACGTCGTCGCCGTCACAATCAGGGAAAGCAGCCCCATGCCCAGGCTGTTAGCCCGGTTCCGCCCGCGCAAAACGTAGATAAAGCCAATAAAGAGGACAATGAAGCTGGCGCCCAGGCGGCTGCCCGTGATCATGGTAAAAGCGCCGAGTTGGTTGATGATGCCGGCATCAAAGAAAGTCAACGCCGCGGCGGCTACAGGGGAACCGCTCATGACCACGTAAGCGAAAAGCCAGCCAAAGCCCAGGCTGTTAGCCGGGTTGCTGACGGCAAACCGGTCCCGCACCAGGGGACCCAGATCACGCGCGCCTTCCTTCATGAGCGTGATCGCCAGGATGAACAAAAAAAGACTGACCAGGAAGATGCCCACCTTGCGCCAGGCGATTTGTTCCCAGAACCGCCGCCAGTTTCGCGCCGGCAATGGCGTTTCTTCTTGTTTGTTAACTACCAGTTTCTCGCTATTCGGCGGCAAATCCATAATATCTCCTACGGTGGAACAGATTGCCAGTCTGTCCTTTTACGTTGAACCAATCAGCAGATGTATCCCATGCCTTTGGGCGAACCGGGTATGCCCGCGACTTGCGGCGGCGAGCATCATGAAATCCCGGTCAAGCCCCATATTCATTCTACCATTTGCTATCAGAAAAGCTGCATACAGGGCGCACAGAGTCTTTCCAAAGTCATGTTACTTGTGGATTGCCCCATAAACAAGGCAATCCACTT
>CAYQYJ010000413.1:0-2084 GCA_964421605.1 uncultured Ardenticatenaceae bacterium
CTACCCGCCGACCAACGCGCTCCTTTTGTGCAGGCAGAAGCAGACCTGCGGCAAAAGTTAGAAGCGCTGCCTCTGGACGATATGAACGTCTGGAGCAGCCTGGAAAACGAAATTTTGCAGCAAGAGACGGCGCTGGCGGCGCGTATCCAGGAGTTAGCCAACGTTCCGCCGCGCGAACGGCGCTATTGGTTGGTGGTGGCAAATACGGAATTTTTTGACTGGCGGCGGGCATTTGCCGCCGCCCCTGACAGTCCGCCCATCTCCTGGACCGAAGCCAAAGGGGATTTGAACCAGAACCGCCTGCGCCAGGCAGGCGACGGCGATCTGGTGTTGGCGTATGCCTCAACCAGCAACGAGCGGGCTATCGTGGGGCTGGGACGCATCGTGGGCAACCCATACGCGCACGAAGAGGGCCAGGCGGTCAAGATTGCGCCTGAGCGCCTGCTGCGGACGCCCATCACCCTGGACATGCTGCGCGCTGCCCTACCCGAAACAGAAAAGGTGCGCATCAGTCAGATCGCTTTTGCCGCCGTCACGCCGTTTGAGTGGTCGGTCATCCGCGAACTCATCCGCTACTACAACCCTGACCTGGCGCCCGACGATCTGCCGCCCGCCACGGCGCCGCCAGTGTATCGTCCTACCATTTACGAAGTTGCCCTGGAAGAGGGTCTGCCACTCGATCAGGAAACACCGATTGACGTGACCGTGCGTAATGCCGGCAATGTAACCTGGGCCAAAGAAACGCCCGTTGAGCTGACGTTGGACAGCGCTGCTGTGGAAATGAAGATGCGTCCGGCGACGCTGCCCGCCGACATTCCGCCAGGGAAAGACACGGTACTCGCGCCCATCGTCCGCAGCAACGCGCCAGGCGCGCATGAGCTGGCGTGGACGTTTACGCTGCACGTCAATGGCGAATCCTATGCGTCGGAACTCTACCGCACGTCGGTGACAATACAAACGCCGCCAAAAGATGACGCCATGTTTGTGGAGGATGTCACCATTCCTGATGGGACAGAAATGCCGGCACACTCTACCTTCACCAAACAATGGCGCGCGCGTAACACAGGGGGCACAACCTGGAACAGCCAATATCAACTAATCTTCGTCGGCGGCGAACAGATGGAGGGCCCTGACGCAGTACCGCTGGCACAAGAGACGCCTCCAGGGGCAGAGACAGAGCTGTCTATCTCCCTGGTCGCGCCCCAGGAAATGGGCAAGCGGCGCAGCACCTGGCGGCTTCGGAATGAACGGGGCCAGTTGTTTGGCGACTCCTTTTTCGCGGACATTGAAGTGGTCGCCCCAGAACCGGTTGACAATGCCGTTTTCCTGGAAGATGTAGCCACGGAAGACGGGACGGAGGTTGCCCCTGGCGCCACGTTCAGCAAGGCGTGGCGCGTACGCAACAGCGGCAACACAATCTGGAATAACCGTTACGATCTCGTCTGCGTCAGTGACGACCGCATGGGTGCGCCGGACAACATGTCGCTGCCAGAACCCGTCGCTCCAGGCGCGGAGACAGTTCTGGACGTTCCCATGATAGCGCCAGATACGCCAGGGAAACGGCGCAGCACCTGGCAGTTGCGCAACGAAAAGGGGGAGTTGTTCGGCCCCTTGCTTTTCGCCGAAATTCAAGTAACGGCACTCGCGCCGCCGCCAATGACCGGGCAGACGCTTTCCGCGGCGGAGGAATCGGTGCCGGCAGAAAAGGAAGAAGAACCCCCGCCGCCAAGGGTGTCTAATGGAAAAGGGACGCAGGCGGTTGCCCCTGTGATCATTGGCTGGGAAAAGCTGCCTGAGCCACCGCCAGATGAGGGGCGGATTATTGTGAATGTGGATGATAAGACGGTCAGTCTCATCCTGAATGACAAGAGGGAGTTCCGCAGCCGCAACCGGCTACCACATGAGGAGCTAAAGAATGAACTGCTGTTGACGCCGACGCGGTATGGGCAGCGGTTGTTTGCCGGCATTATCAACGAAGACGCCGCCGCCAATTTTGCAGCCCGCTCCACCAAAGCGGGCTACATCATTGCCCGCGACCGCACCCAGGGCAAGATGCGCTGGCAGTTGCGCGTGGATTCCGAATC
>CAYQYJ010000413.1:2184-3819 GCA_964421605.1 uncultured Ardenticatenaceae bacterium
CGCGGCGGGCGCGCGGAACATTCACGCGCTGCACCTGATCGCCCATGGTATTTATCTGGGAGACGATTTCTTTGTGGTGTTGGAAAACGAGGCGCGGGAATTTGAACTCGTCTCTGCGCAAGATTTTGTCAACGGGATCATAGTAGGCGACCAGTTACGCCTGGTTGTGCTGGCTACCTGCCTCAGCGCCGCGCCAGGGCAAACGCCGCTGCCGGCAGCCGAAGCCGACCAGCAGTTCCAGGAAACAGGCCGCGCCTATCGCTCGCTGGCTTCCGACCTGGTGACGGCGGGGGTGCCGGCGGTCATTGCCATGCAAAAAAACATGCCCATTGACGCCGCTCAGGTGTTCACGCAGCGCTTTTACGGCGACCTGGCGCGCAGCGGGCGCGTAGATATGGCCATGGCGGCTACCCGTCACGACCTGTACACCGCCGCGCCGGATAGCTGGACGTGGGGCATCCCGGTGCTGATTATGGGGCAGCAAGACGGCAAACTGTTCGAGGTGCAGCGGCAAGAGAAAGACGCTTTCCGCCCGCCGCTCGACCAGTTGGACCGTCGTCCGCTGGCGCAGTTGGGCAGCGCCAGCCCGGTGGACGCGGACAGCCTGGTGGGCGCGCTGCAAAGTTTGCTCGCCAGTCGCCTGGACGCGCCCGAACTGCCGCCTGAACCGGGGCCGCCGACGCAGGATCAGGCGTTGTTGGATCGGACGTTAGCCAGACCTGTGCAGATGAGTGGGCCGGCGCTGCAAGCGCACGTCATGGCGCACAGCGGCATCGCCCTGGCGGATGAGGTGTATGCGCAGATTGCTTCGGCGTTAAATGCCGGCAAGCACATCATCCTCACCGGCCCCCCTGGCACAGGCAAGACTTCCCTGGCGCAAGACATTTGCGCCTTTGCCGCCGCGCAAAAGTTTATGCCGCCGCCTGGCGGCATGTTAGCCACCGCCACCGCCGACTGGACCACCTTTGATACCGTTGGCGGGTATGTGCCCACCACGCGGCAAACGCTGCAATTCCGCCTGGGCATCTTCCTGGAAGCGATCCGCACGGGCAAATGGTTGATCATTGACGAAATCAACCGCGCCGAAATTGACAAGGCGTTTGGCGAGTTGTTTACCGTCCTTTCCGGGCAGGCAGTGACGCTGCCTTACCGCGTGGGCACGGAGGAGATTCAGGTTGTGCCGGCAACCGAAGGCGCCTCCTGGTATGCAGCCAACGCCAGACAGTACGATTACACCATCCACCCCAACTGGCGCATCATCGGCACCATGAACGTCTACGACAAATCTTCTCTTTTTGCCATGTCGCTGGCTTTCATGCGCCGCTTCGCCTTCATTGACCTCGACCTGCCGCAGCCCGACGCATATAACTGGCTGGTGGACAAATGGCTCAGCAAACAGCAGGTGGCGCTGCAAGCGAAAACCAAAGCCAGCGATCCCGAACCTGCCTGGGAAACGATGAGCGTCTTGCAACAGGCGTTTCGCGTCCTGCTGTATCGCCACAGAATCACGCCCGTCTTACCGCTCATTAACGACGTCAACCCGCTTATGGAACGGCGCGCTTTGGGACCAGCCATTATCAAGGACATGATTGAGTACCTGGGCGACCGTTACCAACAGGAAGCGCCTGCCACTGC
>CAYQYJ010000414.1:0-3815 GCA_964421605.1 uncultured Ardenticatenaceae bacterium
GGGATGTAAAAACTCGTTGTTCCTGGTGTGGGGAAGACCCGTTGTATGTGCAGTATCACGATGAGGTGTGGGGCGCGCCTGTGTATGAGGATAGGCTGTTATTTGCCAAGCTGATTCTGGATGGGGCGCAGGCGGGGTTGAGTTGGATCACTATCTTGCGCCGGGAGGCGAGTTATTGGGAGGCGTTTGATAATTTTGATGCGGAGAAGATGGCGCGGTATGATGAGGCGAAGGTGGCGGCTTTGCTGGGGAATGCCGGCATTATCCGCAACCGTCTGAAAATCAGGGCGGCTATTCAGAATGCGCAAGGGTATCTGAACATTCTGGAAAGAGAGGGGTCGTTTAGCGATTTCCTGTGGCAGTTTGTGGGGGGCGCGCCGATACAAAACCAGCGGCGGACGCTGGCGGAACTGCCGGCAGCTACGCCCGAATCCCGCGCTATGAGCAAAGCGTTGAAACAGCGGGGGTTCAGTTTTGTGGGCGAAACGATTTGCTACGCCTTTATGCAGGCGGTGGGCATGGTCAATGATCACGTGGTAGACTGCTTTCGCCACGCGGAGTGTGTGGCTCTGGCAAAACAGAAGGGAATAGTTTCAGGAGAAAAATGATGCGTCGAACCAGTATATTGTGGTGGGGGTTGATTTTGCTGTTGCTGCCGGCATGCCAGCAGGATGCCGAAGTAACGCCCACGCCCGGCACCGCGCCGCAAACGGAAGCCGCGCCGCCGGGGGCCGCAGCTACCAGCAGCCTGGAGAGTTTTACCTGGGCAGACCCGTTGGCAGATTGCACTGCCGGCATTACGTCTGCTGCGTGCGCGGTGGGACGGGATTTAGAAATGGTCACAGCCACCGTGGGGGATGCCTCCGTTGTCTTCGAACTCACCCTGACAGATGGTCACTGGTTAGGCGAACAATCGCATCTGACCTTCTTGTTGTTTGACCTGGATAAGGACAGCGCCACGGGAGACACGGATTACGCCATGCAGTATGGCGTGGCGCCGGAAGTGACTGTCGTCGCCGGCTGGCAGAATCAACGATTAAGCCTGAACGTTTATCGCCAGAATGAGATCAGCGCTCTCCCTCTGACCAACGTGGAGGTGCGGGATGAGCGCACGCTGTGGGTACAGGTTCCCATTCGCATTTTGGGCGCGGCGGATTTTGATTTTGCGGCTTTTGTGTTGGGCGCGGACGCGGTGCGGGATGATTTTCCTAACGATGGCAAAATTGCGTTCCCCAGGGGGGAAATGGTGGATAAGGGAGAGTGATCAGTGGTCAGTGGTCAGTGGGACACGGAGGGTCAGGGGAGTAGCCAGACGGCTAGTGAGGTAGCCAGAAAGATGGTGACGCTGATGTAGCCGTTGATGTTGAAGAAGGCTACGCCGAGTTTGCTCAAGTCGTCTGGCTGCACCAGGGTGTGTTCATACCAGAGCAGGGCAGCCACAGCCGCCACGCCCAGCCAGTAAGCCCAGCCTAAGCCGCTGATAACGCCTAACAAAACCAGCAGCAAGACGGTTAGTACGTGGCTGATGGCGGCTACCTGAAGGGCGCGGCGGATGCCAAAACGGGCGGGGATGGCGTGGAGACCCGTCTGGCGGTCAAATTCGACGTCCTGGCAGGCGTAAATGACGTCAAAACCGCCAATCCAGAAGGTGACGGCGGCTAAGAGGAGCCATGCCGGCAAATCGGCCGCCGTAAACAGGCTGCCGCGCACTGCTACCCAGGCGCCCATGGGCGCCAGCCCGTCGGTAAAGCCCAAAATGTAGTGGCAGAGCCAGGTGTATCGTTTGGTATAGGCGTAGCCCACCAGAAAGAGCAGCGCGCCTGGGAACAGGGCAAAAGCCAACGGGTGTAGCTGCCAGGCGGCAAAGCCGAGGATGAGCAGGGATGCCAGGGCGTAAAGCAGCACGGAACGCGCGTCAATGAGACCCGCTTGAATCGGGCGGCGGGCGGTGCGGGGGTTGTGTTGGTCAATGCGCCGATCAATGTACCGGTTCAGGGACATGGCGGCAGTGCGGGCAGCAGCCATGGCCACGGTGATCCAGATGAAGTCTGACCAGTTCGCCGCCGCCCGGCTGCCCCAGGCCAGCACCATCCCTAAGTAGGCAAAGGGGAGGGCGAAGATGGTGTGTTCAAACTTGATCATTTCCAGGAAGACGCGCAGTTTGGGCATGGTTTAGTCTCGACGGTAGCGCCCCTCTGTGATCCGGTCCAGGTCAGCCTGCTCCTGGCGGGTCAGGACGCGGGGCGTGCCTGCGGCGAGGGCGGAGAGGTAGATGCCGGCATGTTCCTCCAGCAGAAACAGGCGCAACATAGCCTTGTCTACACTTTCCGCTATGACAATGACGCCATGATTTTGCAGCAAAGCCGCCGGTCTGTGGCTCAGAGCGTCGTGAACGACGACAGCCAGAGCGGCGGTGGTGGGGGCGATATAGGGTATCAGAGGGATGCGGGGGCCGAGGTGAAGGTAAAAGTCGGGGGTGATTGCCGGCAGTTCGCACCCCAACAGACCCAAACTAATCGCCTGCGGCGGGTGAACATGCAGCGCCGCCTGGGCGGCAGGCTGCGCCTGGTAAGCCGCGCGGTGCATTACCAACTCAGAGGAAGGGCGGTTGGCGGCGGGCGCAGGGGCGGCGGGTTCAGCCACAGCCAACGACACCGTGACAAAATCAGCCGGGGTAAGGCGCCCCAGGTCAGCGCCAGAACGGGTGATGGCTATCACGTCGGGGGCGAGGCGACAGCTTAGATTTCCGCCGCTGCCGCGCACCAGGCCCGCGGCGACGATTTGCTGTCCGGCGACGATCAGTTCGTCAACCAGGTTCATGCGAAACCTGCACGATTAGCTTCCCCTGATTGGCGCCGTCAAACAGCATGTTCAGAGCGGCTGGCGCCTGCTCCAGACCGTCCACAACGTGTATGCGGTATTTCAATTTGCCCTGCATATACCACTGCGCCAGGTGGGGAAAGGCTTCCATCATGCGCGGCAGATAGTCCAAAACAATGAAACCTTCGATGCGGGCGCGCTGCACTAATAGCGCGCCTAGATTGGAGAGGCCGGGGACGGGGTTGCCGGCATTGTTGTACTGAGAAATTAAACCGCACAAGACAATGCGGGCGCGCAGGTTGATGCGGCTGAGAACGGCGTCCAGAATAGGGCCGCCCACATTGTCAAAGTAGACGTCTACGCCGCGCGGACACAACGCTTTCAACCGTTCGGGCACGGACTCTGTTTTATAGTTGATGGCGGCGTCAAAGCCCAATTCTGCGGTGATCCAACGGCACTTTTCGTCTGTGCCGGCAATCCCCACTACGTGACAACCATGAATCTTGCCAATCTGCCCCACCAACGAACCCACCGCGCCCGCTGCTGCCGACACTACCAGCGTCTCGCCCGTGCGCGGCTGCCCAATTTCCAGCAAACCAAAATAAGCCGTCAAGCCAATGTGTCCAAACAACCCCAAATGCGCCGTCAGGGGCACGCCCAACTCGGGCACAGGCGTCAGTCCGCGCCCGTCGCTGATGGCATATAACTGCCACCCTAACAGCCCCATCACCCGATCCCCCGGCTGAAAACGCTGATTGGCGGACGCCTCCACCACACCCAACGCCGTTCCCCGCACCACGCTGCCCAGCGGCACAGGGGGCAGGTAGGTGCGCGTCTCGTTTAGCCAGCCGCGGTTGGTAGGGTCTATGGACAGGTAGACATTCCGCACCAACACCTGGCCCGTTTGCAGTGCGGGCACAGGTTCTTCAACCCAGGCAAAATCGCTGGCTTGCACCGGCCCCGTGGGCCGGGCAGCAATGCGCCACTGTTTGTTC
>CAYQYJ010000415.1:0-3802 GCA_964421605.1 uncultured Ardenticatenaceae bacterium
ACGTAGGTGCGGACGTTGGTTTCCAGAAAGTTGGAGATGCCGGGAACTGCCGGCAAAAACCGGGGCCGGATGTCGCGCATGAAAAACGGCACCAGTCCCAGATAAGCGCTGCCGGCAAACGTATCCACAAACAACCCCGGCGGCAGCGTCGCCTGAATAAGGGCTGGCTCTACCCGCCAGTGTAGAAACAACAGGTCACGCCATTTCTGGAACATGACCGGTTTGCGCTGCCGCGGTTCTTCCCGCCAAACCAGGCGGTCTGTCAGCGTGGGTAGGCTCATAGGCGATCAATCCAGCCTGGCCTGATCGCAAGGATCAGACCAGGCTGGAGAGGTCATGGTCGCCTGAACAAGGCTTTTGACTACGGAATCGTAATCGTCTTGCTCAAGACGCTGTTGTTGGGATCAAAGACGTAGCCGGCCTTCACAATATCTGTGACGGTGATGGTGTAGTCGCCTGTGCTCAGGCTGCCTGTCTGGAACCAGACCGTGCCGTTAGCCGCCGTTGTGCCCATCTGATTCAGGGTAGTGCCGTTAGGTTTGGTCCAGGTGACGTAGACCGTGGCCCCAGGCACAGCGGCATTGTTGTTGTCGCGCACCAGCACGATGCCGCGCGCCACCACAAAGGAGCCTACCTGCTGGCCCCACAAACCAATGCCTGCCGAGCGCACTGTCTGCTGACCGCCCGTCACCGTCAGAGTCAAGGGGTAGACGATTTCTGGCGTGTCTGGATCGTTGCTGGTGATGATCAGGTTGGCCATGTAATTGCCGGCGGCCAGCCCGGTGGCATCAAACGTTACCGAAACCTCAACCGACTGCCCGCCGGCGGTGACGCCGCTCACGGGCGACACGCTGGCCCAGGAGATACCATCCGCGTTTGAGTTTTCCGTAACGCGGTAGACCGTGCCATTGGAGATGTTGGCGGCGTACAGTTCGCCGCTGTCGTCTTCACCGAAAGAGACGATGCCAAAGCCGGTGAGGCTGGGATAGCTGTAGGAATTCCAACCGCCATTACCATCGGCGATCAGGCTCCAGAAGCTGCCGCTGCAGTAGTCGGCGAGCAGGTAGTGCCCAAACATGGCCGGGTAGGCAGCGCCGCGGTAGCGGTAGCCGCCGGATACCGAGCAACCAGAGCCGTGACTGTACTCAAAGATAGGCGCATCGTAAGCGCCGTACGGCTGGCAGCCGGTCGTATTGTAGGCGTGCGTGCCTTCATAACAGCGCCAGCCGTAGTTCTCGCCGCCGCCGCTGCTGGCGGGCTGGAAGTCAATCTCTTCCCAGTTGTTCTGGCCCACGTCGCCAATAAACAGGTCGTTGGTGATGCGGTCAAAGCCGAAGCGCCAGGGGTTGCGCACGCCCAGCGCCCAGATTTCATCGAGCGTGTTGGGATCGCTGACAAATGGGTTGTCGGGGGGAATGCCGTAGGGATTGCCGTTGTCTACGTCAATGCGCAGCATCTTGCCCAGCAAGTTCTGCGGGTTTTGGGCGCGGTTACCTGGGTCGCCGGCGCTGCCGCCGTCGCCCATGCCAATGTACAGGTAACCGTCACTGCCAAAGTGGATGTCCCCGCCGTTGTGATTGCTGTAGGGTTGGTTGATGACCAACAGGATTTGCTCGCTGCTGGGATTTGCCTGACCGCCTTCATTGACCACGTCAAAGCGGGAAATGGTGGTGTTGCCGCTGTTATTGGTGTAGTTGACGTAGAAATAGCCGTTGTTGGCGTAGTCGGGGTGGAAAGCCAGCCCTAACAAACCCTGTTCGCTGCCGCTGGAGCCAACCAGGGCGTCAATGTCCAGGAAAGGCGCCGGCAGCAAATTGCCGTTTTCGTCAATGATGCGAATACGCCCAGCTTTTTCCACCACATACAGGCGACCATCACCAGCGTGGGCAATGTTGACAGGTTCATCCAGACCCGATACGTATGGCACCAGGCTCAGACTTAGCGGGCCGTCGTTGGCGCCTTCTTCGCTAATAAACCAGTTCAGGTCTTCCTGACCGTTGTTGCTGAGCGTGAAGGTTTCGACCACGCTGTCGCCAGAAGCCAGGGTGGCGGACAGCGATGGCGGATCAACAGCAATGTCCGCCGCCGGCTGCTGCCCCACGGGAACGAACATCGGCCCGCCAAAACAGGGGTACGTTTCGGGATGCGGTTCGCCCGTGATCGTCCAGCAGTAGTAGCCGTCGCCATCATTGTTATACGGATCGGTGACAAACTGGGGTACGTACCAGACAACGATATTCTCATTGAGAATCGTTTCATTGTTCAGGTAGATGTGAGGGCCTTGCTGGTAATTGTCGTTGCAGCAGGCGCCAATGATACCCAGGTCGGTGTCCCCTTCCGATGGGTGGTGTTGCGTGACGTAAATGAAGGCATCGTCGCCGCGCCCCAGGTCGCCAAAGTTATTGTCCTGACCTGGTTCCATGTAGTAACCGGCGCCCGATTGATCCATGACGCGCCACTTATACCCTTCGGGGGTGTAGGGAGCGGCCTGCGACCACCAGTTTTCTACGGATTGATCCCACCAACCGGTGCCGTCCCAGACGGCAAACGTATCATTGTCGTCGCCAGCTACAGCTACGTCAATGCGGATGATGGGGCGATAGATGGCGTTTTCGCCGCAGCCCTTACCGTAAGCCCCACCTACGACGCGGAATCGCCCATCGTTGTAGAATTGGAAATGCTGCTCATAGCGGTAGTTGCAGTAATTACCCCAACTGGACATGCGGAAGTCCTGCACCACTTCAAAACCATCAGCCAGGTCCTTAATTTCGGTTTCGCCATAGGGGTTGATGTGGAAACCCCCGCCGCCGCCGCCGCAACCGGTATAGTCGGTATAACCAGACGCGCCATAGTCGGCGTGCCATTCAATGGCTTTGGCGCTGGTCATGACGGTGACGCCGTTGTAGCTGACGTTGTAAATACGCAAGCCGTCGGTTCCCGTCACTGCGTAATCCATGAGCCAGCCGTCGCGGTTGACGCTGCCTGGCGTGGGGCAGCCTTCTGGCTCAAAGAGAACGGTGTTGTTGGGCGGGTTCGGTTCCATGCGCGTAAAGTTGAGACCCGCCAGTTTCTCGTCGGTCAGGTCTACGATGGCCCACAGGATGCGGTCGCCCATCTCAAAAGTGGGCCCCACGCACAGGTGACCCGTGTCACATGCGGTACCGACCAGGCCCGACTCCACGGGGGCCATGTCGGCTTTGGTGGGGCGGAAGCCGAGGGCGTCAATGACTTCCTGGCTATTAATGGCGATTTCCAGAGCCAGGTCCGCCAGGCGCTTGTTCAAGCCGGGGTGCACGCCTGGCTGGTAGAAGACGTCGAGCACTTCTTCCGCCGTAACATTGACGAGGGCGGTGACCGCGGCGTGTTCGTGGAAGATGTAGATTTCCACTTGTTGGCATTCCGCCGCGCCGCAGGCGCTGCTGGAAGCGGGATAGTGGTCGCCCACGGCCCGCACGCCAAACACTTCGGCCCGTTTACCTGCTGTATAGTCCAGGACGCGGGGATCGGATAGCGCCAGTTCTTGCGCCAACTGCTGCTCCGGCGTCATTTCACCGGTGAGCGGCGTGGCGGATGATTTGCCGCGCACGACTCCGGTGGGCTGCAGCAGATAATTAGCCAGCAGCGCCAATGGTATCACGACAGCCAGTCCGATTAAGACCAGCTTTAACGAAAACCCTTTTTTCATTACTTCACCTCTTCTGTGTATAGAAAATGCTGGTTGCTCTACTTCACGGGCGCTGGTTGTCTGGCCGATGCGCCTGGAACTGATTGGCATTGCACGGCAAAACAGAGGAATTTCCTG
>CAYQYJ010000416.1:0-3795 GCA_964421605.1 uncultured Ardenticatenaceae bacterium
AAGCATGTTATACTCGTTGTGCGGGGTATCACAACAAAACCTCGCATAGCCAGCGCCGTAACAGCCGTATTCTATCTTGTTTCAGGACAGGCATCATGCACGACGACCAGAACGAATTTGTTCACCTCCACGTCCACAGCGAATACTCCTTGCTCGATGGTCTCAGCCGCATCAGGGATCTGGTCAGCCGGGCCATGGAACTGAACCAGCCGGCGCTGGCGCTGACGGATCATGGCGCCATGTACGGCACAATGGAGTTCTATAAAACGTGCAAAGAGGCAGGTCTCAAGCCCATCCTGGGCATTGAGACCTACCTGGCTGCCCGCGCTCTGGCAGATCGCGACCCCTATCTGGACAAGAATCGGTTTCACATGCTGCTGCTGGCGCAAAACGAGACAGGCTACCGCAATCTGTTGGAAATCGCCACTACGGCGCAGCTTGATGGCTACTATTACAAACCACGCATAGACCGCGACTTTATGGCTCGCCACAGTGAAGGATTGATTGCCACCACCGGCTGCATGGCTGGTGAAATTCCGCGCGCCATCGGCGACGGTAATATGAAGCTGGCGCGGCAACTGATGGGCGAATATCTGGACATCTTTGGCCGCGATCGCTTTTTCATTGAACTGCAAGAGCACACTATTCCCGAACTGACCCACCTGAACAAGGTACTGCTGGAATTGGCGCCCCAATATGGTCTGGAAGGGAACTTTCTGGCGACCAATGACGTGCATTACACCCTGGCGACGGATGCTGATCCGCACGACATCTTGCTCTGCGTGCAGACCAGCGCCACTTTCCAGCAGCCAAACCGGATGCGTTTCTCAGACAAGGGGTACTACCTGAAATCCTACGACGAAATGGCGGCGTTGTTTGGCGCGATTCCGGGGGCGCTCAGCAACAGTCTGCGCATTGCCGGCATGTGCGACGTAGACCTGGGTTCCAAGAAGTACCATTTGCCAGATTTTGACGTGCCGGCAGGCGAGACGCCAGCCAGCTATCTACGCCGATTGTGTGAAGACGGTCTGGCGCGACGGTATGGGGTGGAGCGCGCCGCCTCCGATGAGGCGCTGCGGCAGCGGCTGTACCACGAATTGAACATCATCAAAGGCATGGGCTTTGACACCTACTTCTTGATCGTCTGGGATCTATGCGAATGGGCAGCTCGCAGCGACGCCTGGTGGCAGATGCACCACGATCCCCACCCGTACGATAGCTATGACGAATGGAAGAAGCACGACATCTGGTGGAACGTGCGCGGCTCTGGCGCTGGTTCGGTCGTGGCTTACACGTTAGGCATCACTAGCATTGACCCCCTGGCCAATGGCCTGATTTTTGAGCGTTTCCTGAACCCGGGCCGCGTGTCTATGCCGGACATAGATTTGGACTATCCGGACGACGCGCGCCATCTGATGGTGGAGTACACCATGCGTCGCTACGGGCGCGAGAAGGTGGCGCAGATTATTACCTTTGGTACGATGGGCGCGCGGGCAGCCATTCGAGACGTGGGACGAGCGCTGGATAGGCCCTTGCCAGAAGTAGATCGGCTGGCGCGGATGATCCCCGCGGTGCCAGGCAAGCCCGTCAAGATTGAAAATGTGCTGGACAATGAGCATGAATTCTTTTCGGCCGAGTTCCTGGAGGTATACCGCAGCGACCAGGCAGCGCGCGAACTGATTGAAATGGCGCGCCATCTGGAAGGCGTGACGCGGCACGCTTCTAGCCACGCCGCGGGTGTGATTGTTTCCGACAAGCCGTTGCAAGAATATGTGCCGCTGAACCGCCCGACCAGCGGTGAGGAAGGATTGGGTGGGGTGGATCGGGTGACGCAGTGGCCCATGGAGATTGTCGAGTCCATAGGTCTGCTCAAAGTGGACTTCCTGGGTTTGAGTACCCTGACTGTGATGCGCCGCGCGGCGCGCCTGATTGAAAAGCGTTACGGCATTGTCTATACCATGGACAATATCCCGTATGACGAAGGGCACGTAGGGCCTGACCCCAGTAAAAAGCCAGAAGCATTGTTTGATATGCTAGGGCGGGGGGAAGTGGCGGGCGTGTTCCAGGTGGAAGGGACAGGGATGCGCAAACTGATGATGGAGATGAAGCCGCGCCGCTTCGACCACATTGTGGCGGCTATCTCGCTCTATCGCCCGGGACCAATGGAAAACATTCCCGAATATATTCGGCGTATGCACGCAGCCATTTACGAAGGGAAAGATTCTGTCCATTACCATACGCCTGCCCTGGAACCGATTTTGCATGACACTTACGGAATTTTAGTCTATCAGGAGCAAATAATTCGCATAGCCAGCGACCTGGCGGGGTACGAGCCAGGGGAAGCGGACATGATCCGCAAGGCGGTGTCCAAGAAAAAGAAGGATTTGATGGAGGAGCACCGCCTGAAATTCACGGAAGGGGCCATGTCGCGCGGCTTCAGCCGCGAGGTGTGCGAAGCGATTTGGGGAGACATTGAGTTCTTTGCCCGCTATGGCTTCAACAAAGCGCACGCGGCGGATTATGGCAAAGTGACCTGCCAGACGGCGTTCCTCAAGGCGCACTACCCCATAGAATATCTGACCGCCATGCTCAGCGTGGAACGGGATAACACCGAGAAGGTGCGCCGCTACTTTGCCGAGGCAAAGAGCCTGGGTATTGCCGTGGCCCCGCCAGACGTTAACCGCTCTGGTCTGGATTTCACCATTGAGGACGAAGGGGAACGCCCCACCATCCGCTTTGGACTGGGGGCCATTAAGAATGCCGGGGAAGCGGCGCTGCGCTTGATTCTGGATGAACGGGAAGCGAATGGCCCCTTTGCCAGTTTGTCGGATTTATGCGAACGGGTGGATTTGCGGCGGGTGGGGAAGCGGGCGTTGGAGTATATGAGTAAGGGGCGAGCTTTTGATAGTTGGGGCACGCCAGTGCAATTTTTAGAAGCATTGGACCGCATCATGGGGGAGAGCGGCAGTACGCATGATGCGGCGGCGGCGGGGCAGATGAGTTTGTTTAGTGGGTTGTTTGGCAACGAGGTGAAGATTGATGTGCAACTGCTGCCTGCGCCAGGAGAGGTGAAACCTGTGCCACACAAAGAGATGTTGGAGTGGGAGAAGGAGGCGCTGGGCGTGCACGTATCGGAACATCCGTTGGAACGACCGTTGGCTATGCTGCAAGCGCGCACGAATGCCGGCATTGCCGACCTCGACGAAACCTGGCAAGGTAAAACAGCTACAGTAGCCGGCGTTATCACTACCTTACGCACCCTGACCACCAAGAAAGGGGAGCCGATGGCTTTTGGCGCCTTGGAAGACCTGGATGGCAGCGTAGAAGTGGTATTCTTCCCCCGCACCTGGCAGCAGGTGCGGAATCAGGTACAGGTGGACCAGGTGATGCTGGTGCGCGGTAAGGTACAGGTGGAGGAAACGCGCACTAAAATCATTGTGGACGGGGTGCAGACCAGCCTGGAACTGGCGACGGATGCGGACGAACCAGACCGCCGCGCAGCGACCGCCGGGTCGCCCCCCCCCAGGCAGCCAGCCGTCAGGCCGCCCTACTCGACCGAAGAGGCCGCCTATATGCCGCCCCCCGCGCACCTGTCAGAACCCATGTTCCCCTATGAGCCGCCGCTTGTTGGCGATTGGCAGCCAGAGTATCCACCGCTGCCCGATTATGAAGAGGCGTGGACGCCTTCCGCGCCCGCGCCGCGCCGCGCCGTGGCTGGCAATAGCCAGATGCCAGCCCCCAAGCCGCCCGCGGCAAATGGCGGGAATGGCGCCGCTGCTCACTCCCAGGCGGATA
>CAYQYJ010000417.1:0-3788 GCA_964421605.1 uncultured Ardenticatenaceae bacterium
CGTCCCACATATTGCGGAGCGCAGTCGCTGGCTGGGGGCGCGCCCGTTGTCGTGTCTAGCTGCAAGTAGCCTCCTTCCACGCGCACGTCCCCCTCAAAGTAACCTGCGTAGCTTTGGGCTGTGCCTACGTTTCTGTCCACTCCGATGACGGCAGCCACAGCGCCGCGGGCGGGCGTGTTGTCAATCCGCCCCTCTACCTGACCGCCAACGCCGCCTACCCAATACGTGCCTGTGCCGTTCAGCGACAGGACGAGGTTCGGCTCTGGGCCGCCAATGAAGTTGCCGCCAAGACCAAAGGACGTGAAGGAGTTATCAAAGTTCGACAGACTATCGGGTCTGCTCACGCCTTGCGTACCAATCATGGTGCCCCGCGCCGACCAGCCTGTGGCAATGGACATGTAGCTAAAAGCGCTGCCTTGTTGGGGGTGGGTGACAGGCTCTACCGCCGTTTCCGCGAACACGCCTATTTGCTGGCCCTTGCTGGCGAGGGGCGTAGAACTGGCGTGGAGACCGTAAACATTGATCGAGCCAACCGCGTTGCTGAACGTGATCCGCTGTGCGGCGTCATTGGTGACGCTAATGGAGCGGTCTACGTGCAGGCGGGCTACGGGGTTGCTGGTGCCTATGCCCATGAGCTGGTTGGGGTGGTCTACGCAAACGTAGGGCAGCAGTGTAATGGGAGAGACGGCTAATAGGGAATGGGTACAGGGGGCCTGAATCTGTTCATCGGCGCGCGCCAGACCTGCGCCTGCGCCAAACAACAAAACGAAAACGATTAAAATCAGGACACGAGAAAAACGATTGGTACGCATTGATATTTCTCCTTGAGATGAAAGTGGGCAGAGGTTGGCGACACGCTTACCCTGCCATTGGTTTGTGGGGATTACCCCGTTCTTGCTCATGTAAACGAGGCAGACCACATTTTTCCGGCGCGTGCCGGCAGCAGATTACAAAAATCTGCCAGATTGCCATAATCGGTAACATTTCAGTGAACTGTGGCGATCTCTTTAACTGCATCCCAACCCGGCAAAACGGGCGCATGAAGTCGGCGACGGGCAATTTTTGGCGCTGATGCGCCAAAAATTGCCCGTCAAATGGGTGTCGCCCCACCGCAGGCGGGGCGACACCCACCACGGCTCGTTTTCTGTTGCCTGTTTTCTGTTATCTGTTGGTTACTGACTGACGAGGAAAAAAGAAGCCCAGTAATAAGGATGGGCCTGGTCGCTGTGCAGGAGGGAAAGCTGCGCCAGTCGCAGGGCGGCGGCGGGCGGCTCCCCAGCCGCCAGGTGGGTGTAGAATCGGATCATGAGACTGTGCGTGCCGGCATCTGCCGCCGGCCACAAACTCAGCACCAACGCAGACGCGCCCGCATAGAGGAAAGCCCGCATCAGCCCCAGCAGCTCATCCCCGCCGCTAACCACGCTGCGCCCTGTCTGGCAGGCGCTGAGCACAACCAACGAGGCTGGCAGACGCCAATGAAATATATCCAGGGTACTCAACTGCCCATCCGCCAGCGCCAGACCGGAAAACAGGGGATTTTGCGGGCGAAAATCCCCGTGCGTCGCCAGATGTAGCACGGTTGCCTGCGCTGCCTGCCGCGCCACTTCCGCCCGCGTTGCCGCCTCTTCCAGAAAAGCGCGCCCGCCCAACAACTGGGCCACAGCAGCCGCTTCAGCCGGCGCGTGCGGCAGTTCTCCCCCATGCGAGTGACCAAATGCCGCTATGCTGCCAGATGCCGCTGTGCCGGCATTTGCCGGCAGCGGCTGCGCCGCCAGATATGGTAACAAAGCCGCGCCGGGCAAGATACGCAGTTCCATGCGCTCTGCCAGATAATGCTGCCCATCGTACAAGGCGGCATAAGGGAGATAATGCAGCAGGGGCCCATGCGGCACGATGATCAGACGGCGAAACGGAGCCAGTTCTTCTGCCAGCGGCGCCAGCAGCAGTTGGTACAACTGCCTTAGCTGCGCCTGCGCATTGGCGATCAACGCACTCTGCTGGCGCGGCGCCACGGCAGCCGCTTGTAAATTCAGATGCAGCAGCCGCGCTGGCGTCGCCAGCCGCGCCAATGCATTCCCCAGATTGTAGACAGTCACGCCTGCGCCCGTAACCAGGAAGGCCAGCAGCGCTTCCCCCCCAGCGGGATTGCCGGCTGTAAAATACGCCAGCAGCGCCGTGTCTGGCGACAGACGCGCCTGCAGCGCCTTGACGTCTATTGTGGGCGCGATGCTTTCGCCAGCGGCGTCGTGGGCGTAGTCGGCATTGCGCACCAGAAGTTGCTGCCAGCGCGCTGTGATAGCCTCTTCCAATACCAGCATCTCGCGTTGTATCTCTGCCTGGGAGCGACGCTCCTGGTGGCTGCGCCAGCGACGATAAAGCTGATTGCGCTGGTCGCGCAAATCAGCCAGTTCCGCCGTCAATGGCTCGTCCTCCACGGCTCGCGCCTGGATACGCACGTCAAGCTGGTACGCCAGCAGTTCCAGCAGCGCCCGTGAGCGCGCCCGTTCCGCGTATTGGAAAGCGCCCTCCACATCAGCCTGCGCCAGGCACAGGTGTACGGCGTCGGCGTAGACCTGCTGCTTATCTGCCAGGAAGTCAGCGCGGAACTCAATCATCAATCGCCCACGCAGCCGCTCCAGTTGGCGAATGGCCTGGTCAAACTGTCGCCGCGCGCCGTTCAGGTCTCCGCGCCTCTGCGCCAGCGCGCCCAGCAGATGGTGAGCGCGGTGTTGCAGCCAGGGCAGATTGGACTCGATGCCGGCATCTAACGTCCCCTGCAATTCTGTTTCCGCCTGCTCCAGTTCCCCTTGCGCCAGCGCCGCCTGCCCCAGCAGCAATCTGGTTTTTGCCGCTTCCAGTGGCGTGTGATGCTGCTGGAAAATGGGCAAACAGGCGGCCGCCGTCTCCTGACAGGTTGCCCACTCTCCCTGCCGCGCCAGCAGCGCCGCTTTTTCCAGGCGGCTGATGGCTACCCATAGGCTGTTTCCTTCGGCGGCAAAGTGGGCGGCGGCGGCATCTAGCGTGTCCAGGGCTAATGGGAACTGGTTCATGCCGGCATACGCCACCGCTTCATTCAACATGGCCTGCGTCATCTTGTACGGCGCGCCCTGCTGCGCAAAGAGCGCCCGCACCTGTCCCAACTTTTGCAGCACTTCTGCATAGCGCCCCAACTGGAGCAGGCAGTCGCTGGCGAACAGGTCTACCAGCAGCGCGTCGTGGTGGCGACCATCGGCGGCAAATGCCCGCCGCGCCTGGTCCAACAGCGCCAGCGCTTCGTTGTACCGCCCCAAAGTTAAGAAGATGATGGCCTGGCATTGTTGGGCGCGCGCGGCTTCAATGGCATGACCACGCGCCAGAAATTGCTCATACGCCAGTTGGCTGGCTGTAACTGCTTCGGGCAGCCGCCCCAATGCCAACAGCACCAGGGCGCGGTTATGTTGAATTCCCGCCAGATGTTGCTCCGCCCCCGCCTGCCGGCAAATGGCTTCCGCTTCCGCCAGCAGCCCTAGCGCCTGCTGCGCCTGCCCTAACCGCTTGTAGATCAACACCAGGTTAAGGACTACGCCAGACAGCAGCGTCCACTCCCCATGCGCCGCCAGCACGGGCTGAATCTGCCGCCCCAGCGCAATCGCTTCTTCGTAGCGGCTGAGATTAGCCAGACTCCCAATTTTGCCCACCAGACTACCCGCTGCCGCCACTGGTTGATCCAGGGCGCGGTAAATGGCGGCAGCCTCATCGTAACAGGCCAGCGACGCCGCCCACTGGCCTTCGCCCACGCCCAGGATATT
>CAYQYJ010000418.1:0-3770 GCA_964421605.1 uncultured Ardenticatenaceae bacterium
AGTCAGGTATCGTGTTGCAATCGTGGGGGAGGGGTTGAGCAGGGAGGGTGTTTTGGTGTATAGTATTGGTAGTCAGTATTTTGCTGGCGTTTTGTTCCGCCGCCACGACGGAACTTTAGATGGAGCAAACAGATGTCCCGCCAACGCGCTTTTACCCTGTGTCTGGTTATTGTTGTTTTGAGCCTGGTCATTAGCTGCCGGCGGCAGGAGGAGCCTACGCCTACGCCCGTTCCCGCCACAATGACGGCTATCCCCAGCCCCACCACGCCGCCTGTCACGCCGACGCCGGGTCTCATCCCGGCAGGAGAAACGGCGGTGGCTCCTGTGGTCGTGGGGCAAAATCCGCCCGCCGGGGCAGAAATTGCCCTGGACGGTTATTTTGAGGTCTTCTTCGACCAACCTATGGATGAGAACGTTACCGCCGCAGCCCTGTCTGTGGTGGATGAGACGGGCGCAGTCGTAGACGGGGCCGCCAGTTGGCCCCAGGCGCGCGTGCTGCGCTTCCAGCCCAGCCAGACTCTCAAACCCAACGCTCGCTATCGCATTATTCTGTCTGATCGCGCCCGCAGCAGCGCGGGGGAGTCGCTGCTGGAAGGGTTGACGCTGGAGTTTGCCACGATTGGCGATCTGGCGGTTAGCCAGGTATCGCCTGCTCCGGACGCCCCGGAAGCGGCGATTGATTCGACCATTACTGTGATTTTCAACCGCCCGGTCGTGCCGCTGCAAATGGCGTCGGCGCAGCCTGAGATGCCCAATCCGCTGCAAATTGCGCCAACCACCGCCGGCGCCGGCGAGTGGATCAACACTTCTGTCTACGTATTCCGCCCGGAGGGACCGCTGATTGGTCGCCAGAGGTATGACGTAACCGTAAGCGCTGACGTTATTAACGCCATCAGCGCCAGCGGGGCGCAGCTTCCGGCTGATTATGCCTTTTCCTTTACCGTCACCGCGCCCACCTACAACTATTTCGCGCTGCCGGGACTGACCACCGCGCCAGGCGACAACTTTACAGACCTGCCGCTGGATCAAGGGTTTGAAATCGTCTTCAACCAACCTATGGACCCCACCAGCGCCGAAGCCGCCATCCGTCTGACGCCGGCGGGTGGCGCGCCTGTGCCGTTTGTGTTCGATTGGGACGATGAATTTGTCACCGTGACCTTCACGCCCACGCAGTTGCTCACGCTGGACACGGACTACACGCTGACGCTGAGCGACAGCGCGCTCTCCTCGTTTGGCGGGCGGCTGCACAGCGGCTTTAGCTGGCGGGCGGCAACTGTGCCCGCTCCGGCGGTACGCTCCAGCATACCCGCAAACGGGCAGACCCAAGAGCGCTTTTCCAGCGTGTTTTACATCAACTTTGCCTCGCCGATGGATCGCGCCAGTCTGGAAGGCAAAGTCCTGTTCACGCCCGAAATCGCGGGGGACGCCAACGGGCAGTACGACCGGTGGGATCGCAGTTTACGCTTCTATGGATTGGCGGCTTCGACGACGTACCGTGTGCAGATTTTGCCAGGGATGGCGGACCCATATGGCAACGTCATCAACCAGGAGCAAACGATTACGTTCACCACCGCCGCTTATGATCCGCAAGCCAGCTTCAGCTTTCCCAACAACCTGGCGTTGTATCGCCCTGGCGGCTCCACGGCTGCCTGGGTGGAGCACCGCAACGTGCGCCAGGTGGATGTGGCTTTATACCGCCTGACGCCAGAACAGTTTGGCGACCTGACGAGCGGGAACATCAATGGCTTGAGTTTTACACCGGGGATTGAGGCGGTGGTGTGGCAGCAGGCGCAGCCCGTAACCGCCGATTTGAACGAGAAGGGTTACGAACGGTTTGATATGGCGACCGCCAATGGGGCGGCGCTGCCCCCTGGTCTTTATTTCCTGACGCTGGATTCGCCACAGGTGCAGCATGACCTGGCTCATCTACAAACGCAAACGGTCATTATGGGCACAGCGAACCTGACATTGAAGACGACGGCCACAGAGGCGATGGTCTGGGTCACGGATCTCGCCAGCGGGCAACCCTTAGGGAATGTACCTGTGGTGCTATATGACCGGACGTTTAACGCAGTGTTTCGGGGAGTGACGGATGATGCCGGCATTGTCTACCGCAACGACCTGAACCTGAGCACCGATTACGGCGAATGGTATTATGCCTTTGCCGAGGCGGATGGGCTGTTTGGCGCAGCCATCAGCAGTTGGCAGGAAGGCGTCAATCCGTACGATTTTGGCATTTATACGGATTACTACCTGCGCCCCAACGAGCCAACGGCTTATGTGTATACCGATCGCCCCATCTACCGGCCGGGGCAGGTGGTCTCCTTCAAAGGCGTGGTGCGGCTGAACGACGACCTGGATTACAGCCTGCCGGCATTTGAGACCGTACAGGTCAACATCAGCAGCTACAACGGCACGGTTTTCGATGAAGCGGTGCCGCTGTCCGAGTTTGGCAGCTTTGCCGCGCAAATCACGCTGGATCAGGAAGCAGTGCTGGGGGGGTATGGCATTAACGTGATAGCGGGGGACCGGTACATCGGCGGCGGTTATTTCAACGTGGCTGAATATCGCAAGCCCACCTTCCAGGTCAACGTCAGCAGCGACCCGGCGGAAACACTGGCGGGGGAGACGATAGCGGTGACGGTGGACGCCCAGTTCTTCTCCGGCGGGGCGGTGGTCAACGGCGCGGTCAGTTGGGCTGTGCTGGCGACTGATTACGTTTTCCAGCCGGGCGGCGCTCTCAGCCGCTTCAGCTTTGTTAACGATGAAAGAGACAGCGGCAGCTATTTCGACTTTTTTTACCAGCCGCAAGAGGTGATCGCCAGCGGCGCGGGGCAGACGGACGCCGCGGGTCGTTTTACCGTCCAGATTCCAGCGGAGTTGGGCGAAGAAACGGGCAGCCAATCCTTTATCATTGAAGCTACGGTGGAGGATATTGCCGGCAACGCCGTCAGCGGGCGGACGACGGCGGTGGTGCATCAGGGGTTGGTGTATGCCGGCATTCGCCCCACCAGTTACGTGGGCGAAGCGGGCGAAGAATTCACCTTTGAGGTCGTCGCCGTGGATTGGGACGCGAATCCCACGCCGGGCCAGGTTGTCTCCGTCGAGATTGTGGAACGGCGCTGGTACAGCGTGCAAGAAGAAAATGAGCAGGGAGAGACCATCTGGCGCACGACGGTGGAAGAAATCCCCGCCGCCAGCTTCCCCGCGGTGACGGTCAACGCCAGCGGGCGGGCGGAAGTGTCGTTTACGCCAGCGCAAGGGGGCGTGTACCGCGCGGTGGTCACGGCGCGCGACAACCAGGGGAACGAAACGCTGGCGTCTGCCTATGCCTGGGTAGCCGGCGCTGAGTACGTCTCCTGGCGGCGGGTGAATGATCACAGCTTTGAGTTGGTCACGGATGCCGGCAGCTACCAGCCGGGCGACACCGCCGAAATCCTGATCGCCTCCCCCTTCCAGGGGGAAGCCAGCGCCCTGGTCACGGTCGAGCGCGGTCACATCAAGCAACATGAAGTGCTGCGCCTGAGCGGCAACAGCACCATTTACCGCCTGCCGGTCACGGGCGACATGGCCCCCAACGTGTTCGTTACTGTCGTCGTCATCAAGGGCGTGGACGAGACCAACCCTACCCCCGACTTCAAAGTAGGCATGGCTCAGTTTACGGTGGAGCGGGAAGAGCAGGAACTCAACGTGCAGATTACGCCCGACCGCGATACGCTGGGGCCGGGCGACACGGTGAACTTCACCGTGCGCGTCACCGATTACCAGGG
>CAYQYJ010000419.1:0-3765 GCA_964421605.1 uncultured Ardenticatenaceae bacterium
TGGGAGAACCTTGTTGATGACAAAGACACCTGTTTTGGAAGCGCGTGGCCTGACAAAACGATTCCCTGGGGTATTGGCGAATGATGCGGTTGATCTGACGCTGTATAAAGGGGAAGTGCTGGCTATGTTGGGGGAGAACGGCGCCGGCAAAACGACCCTGATGAATATGCTGTATGGCCTCTACCGCCCAGATGAGGGGGAAATCTGGGTGAATGGGCAGCGGGTGGAGATGGCTTCGCCGAATGAGGCGATTCATGCCGGCATTGGCATGGTCCACCAACACTTCATGCTCATCCCCGTCATGACCGTCGCGGAAAACATCATGCTGGGGGTGGAAGAAACCCGCGGGGCCCTGTCCCGAATCCCCATGCTGGGGCGCATCAACCGCCGCGAAGTCGCCGACCGCATCCGCAGCCTGTCGCAGCAATATAACCTGGCTGTCAACCCCGATGACTTCATCCGCAACCTGCCTGTGGGCATCCAACAGCGCGTAGAGATTATTAAAGCCCTCTATCGTCACGCCGACATCCTCATTCTGGACGAACCCACAGCGGTACTGACGCCGCAAGAAGCGGAAGAACTGTTCGTCATCATGCGCAATCTGACGCAGCAAGGGGTGTCCATTATTTTCATCACGCACAAACTAAAGGAAGTGCTGCGGGTGGCGGATCGTATTGCCGTGATGCGCCAGGGGCGCATGGTGGGCGCGGTAGAGCCAGCGGCGGCGACGGAAGCCAGCCTGGCGGAAATGATGGTGGGGCGCAAGGTCATTCTGCAAGTGAAGAAAGGGGAAGCGCATCCAGGGCAGCCGGTGCTGCGCGTGCAGGATTTACACGTAGACGATGATCGCCGCCAGCCGGCGGTGAACGGCGTCAGCCTGGAAGTGCGCGCCGGCGAAATTTTAGGGGTGGCGGGGGTACAGGGCAATGGTCAACGGGAACTGGTGGAAGCCCTGACGGGTCTGCGACCTGTGCGCAGCGGGCGCGTGCATATTGGCGGGGTAGAGACGACCCATTTCTTGCCGCGGCAGGTGACAGAATCGGGCGTGGCCCACATTCCCGAGGACCGCGAGAAGCACGGGCTGGTGATGACGTACACAGTAGCGGACAATTTATGCCTGAACCGCTACTATTTGCCGCCGTTTGCCCAGGGGCCGATATTGAACCAGACGGAAATTGACGACGAAGCGCGAGCGTTGGTGCAAAAGTTCGACGTGCGCACGCCCAGCATTTACACACTTGCCGGCAGTCTCTCCGGCGGCAACAAGCAAAAAGTCATCGTCGCCCGCGAATTTTCCCATCCGGTGCAGCTCCTTATTGCTAACCAGCCGACGCGCGGCGTAGACGTGGGTTCGATTGAGTTTATTCACAACCAGATTGTGGCCCAACGGGATCAGGGCAGCGCCGTGCTGCTGGTGTCGGCAGAACTGGATGAAATCCTCAGCCTTTCTGACCGCATAGCCGTGATGTTTCACGGTCAGATTGTGAAAGTGATGCCCATTGCCGAAGCCAGCCGCGAAAAAGTGGGGCTGCTTATGGCTGGCTCCACTACGCCGGAACACGCATAGGTCAACAAATGAGCGAAACAACGCAGCCAACCCGCAGCACTGCCAGACCAATTTTGCGCCGCGTGGGGAGAGGATTACAGATACCCATTCTGGCTATCATTACCTCATTGATTCTGGCCGCCATAGCCATTGTGGCTACGGCGGAAACGCCGGCTATTGGCTGGCAAAAAGTGTTGGACGGCTACTGGGGTATTGTGGAAGGCGCGCTGCTGCGCGGCAGCGGGCGCACCAATACCCTGGTGGCTATGACGCCGTTGATCTTAACTGGACTGGCGGTAGCTATTCCGTTTCGCGCGGGCCTGTTTAACATTGGGGCGGAGGGGCAGTTCGTTATGGGGGCGCTGTTCGGCACGCTCACGGGTATTTACCTGGACCTGCCGCCCGTGATTTTAACCCTGGTGGCGCTATTCGCCGGTTTTGTTGGCGGCGCTTTTTGGGGCTTCATTCCTGGGTTTTTGCGGGCGCGGCTGCGGGCGCACGAGGTGATCAACACCATCATGCTCAATTTTATTGCCATTGCCTTCGCCAACTTCATGGTGCGTGGGCCGTTCAAGGACCCCAACCCGTCTACGGTGCAGACCTTGCCGATTCTGCCGGCAGCCGAACTCCCCCGCTTGTTTGGCAGCCGCCTGCACCTGGGCTTTTTGGTGGCAATTTTGCTGGCGGCGGCAGCCTATTATTTTTTGTTTAAGACAACCTGGGGATTTTCTTTGCGCACCACCGGGTTGAACCCGACGGCGGCGCAGTATGCCGGCATTCTTCCCTGGAAACAGTACATCATCAGCATGGTATTGGGCGGCGGTTTGGCGGGGGTTGCCGGCACCATCGAAGTCCAGGGCATCACCCACGTTCTCACCGAAGGCTTTGCCTCTGGTTACGGTTTTGACGCCATCGCCGTCAGTTTGCTGGCGGTGAACAACCCGTTAGCCATCATCCCTGCCGCCTTTGTTTTTGGCGTGCTGCGAATTGGCGGCGATTTTCTACAGATTCGGGCTGGGTTGTCTGTGCACATCGTTTCCATCTTTAACGCCCTCATCTTGCTCTTTGTGGCCGCTCCCGCCATCGTCCGTACCATTTTCCGCCTCAAAGGGACGGAAGAGGAAGCGACGCAGGCGTCTTTATCGCGCGGGTGGGGAGGTTAACATGGAGATGTTCACCACTGTTTTACAGTTGGCGCTGGCCACGGCCACCCCGATTGCCCTCGGCGCCTATGCCGGCTTGTTTAGCGAACGGTCGGGCGTAGTCAATATCGCCATTGAAGGCATGATGCTCATGGCAGCCATGATGGCTTCCTTTGTGTCGGCGTATACCAACAGCCTTTTCCTGGGCGTGGTCGCCGGGCTGCTCACGGGCGCTTTGATGGCTGGCTTGCACGCCGTCATTTCCATTAAGTACAAGACAGACCAGATCATCAGCGGCACCGTGATTAACTTTCTGGCGGCGGGGGTGACAGGCCATCTCTATCAGGCGTATCTTGTGCCGCCGCGCTGGCCCGGCAGCGCCGGCACTTTTCCGGCTATGCCCATCCCGATCCTGTCCGAAATCCCCGTTATTGGTTCTATTTTGTTTGACCACCAGCCTATCGTTTACCTCATGCTCATCCTGACGTTCGTCATCCATTACGTGCTGTGGTATACGCCCTGGGGCTTGCGCATGAGGGCTGTGGGCGAGCATCCGCGCGCGGCGGATACGTTGGGCATCAACGTTTATTTCACGCGCTACGCCAACGTCATGATTGGCGGCTTACTGGCCGGACTGGCCGGCATCTGGCTGACGCTGGAATGGGTTGGCTCGTTTAACATCAACATGACCAACGGGCGCGGCTTTATCGCCCTGGCAGCCCTCATTTTTGGGCGCTGGACGCCTTTTGGCGCATTTGGCGCAGCCCTGTTGTTTGGTCTGGCAAACGCTGTGCAGATTCGGACGCAGACGGTTTTCCCGCAAGTGCCGGCAGAATTCCTACAAATGCTGCCCTACGTCCTGACCATCCTCGTAGCCACCGTGCGCCGCCCCATCCCCCCCGCGGCCGTAGGCCAACCCTACGAAAAAGCCTGACCACCCTTCTACCTTCTTCCTTCTAACTTCCCATGCCCTGGATCAAAGTCATCTCCCTCAGCGAAGCCAAAGACCTCCTGCGGCAAGAGTACGAAGCAGCGCTGAAACGCGCGGGTCGCATCTGGAACATTGTCAGCATCATG
>CAYQYJ010000420.1:0-3751 GCA_964421605.1 uncultured Ardenticatenaceae bacterium
ACATCTGCCGCCTGCTCGCCCAACAGGCGGAACGCTTCGCCATAAAAGGGGCGCGCCACGCGATTGACGATAAAGGCTGGCGTGTCCAGGCAGGCGACGGGCGTTTTACCCAGGTCGCGCACGAACTGCATACAGGCATCCAGGGTGTCCTGGCTGGTAAAATCCCCGCGAATGACCTCCACCAGCTTCATAATATGGGCGGGATTGAAAAAATGCAGGCCCAGAAACCGGTCAGGCCGCGCCGTGCCGGCAGCCAGAGCGTTTATACTCAGGCTGGAAGTGTTGCTGGCTAGAATCGTATGGGCCGCGGCGGCGGCGTCCAGGCGGCCAAAGATGTCCCGCTTCAGGGCCATGTCCTCCGGCGCGGCTTCAATAATCAAATCGCTTTGGGCGGCAAACTCTATGCGACTGGTACAGGTCAATGAGTGTTTGGCGTGTGCGGCGTCAGCGGCTAACGTTTTGCCCCGCGCCACGCCCTGATCAATGGCCTCGAAGATATGCGCCTGCGCTTGCGCCAGCAGAGCGTCGGAAATGTCAAACAGAAACAGGCGATAACCCGCCAGCGCCGCCGCCTGGGCAATTCCCTGCCCCATTGTGCCCGCGCCCACCACGGCAACCGTCTTAATCGTCATGATGCCTCACCTCGCCCTTTATTCGCCGCGATATTGCGCCGGGCGCTTCTGGATGAAAGCGGCGACCCCTTCGCGGCTGTCATGGCTGCGGGCGGCAATGTCTTGCAGTTGGGCCTCATACTCCAGGGATTCCGCCAGCGTTTTGTCCCAGGCAGCCCACATGGCGCGCTTGGTCAAGCCAAACGCCAGCGTGGGCCCAGCCGCCAGCCGTGCGGCCCAGGCAGCCGTAATCTCCGCCAGTTGGTCAGCAGGGACAACTTCGTTCACCAATCCCCAGGCCAACGCCGTGGCGGCGTCCACTCTATCCGCCGTAATAGCCATCTGGTAGGCGCGCGGGTAGCCAATGAGACGTGGCAGCATCCAGGTGGAGCCGCTGTCGGGCACCAGGCCAACTTTGCTAAACGCCTGAATAAAGCTGGCTTTGTCGGAAGCCAGACGCAGGTCGGCAGCCAGCGCCACGCTGCAGCCGGCGCCTGCGGCAACGCCGTTGATGGCGCCAATGATGGGCTTCTCCAGGGTGACCATGCGCGTAACCAGTTGGTTGTAGCCATGACGCAGATGGTCGCCAATGGAGATGCTGGCGCCGCGCTGCATCACATCTTTCAAATCCTGCCCGGCGGAAAAACCACGTCCACTGCCCGTGATGACGATGCAGCGCACGGCTTTGTCGCGTCCAGCCTGCTTAAAGGCGTCGGTCGTCTCGGCTATCATCTGGTCATTAAAGGCGTTCAGGGATTCCGGGCGGTTGAGGGTAATGGTCGCCACGCCATCGTGAACGGCAAACAAAATCGTTTCGTAGCTCATGCGTTTACCTCAGACACCTTTGCCCATTACGCCAATTGGGCCATCATGGCGCGGGCGTCCCAATAACCTTCCAGGCGGCTGACCAGGCCTGATTCGGCGAGGGTGAAGACGTTGATGCCGGCAAAAGTTGCCCCTTTGCCCGATTTCGCTGTCGCCTCTACCTGCCAGTTAACGGCTACGCGATCCCCGCTGGCATACGCCGCGCCATAGGTCATGGTAAACGTGGCCCAGGTGCGTTCCAGGCCATTGAAGAACCTGTCCAGGCCCGCCGACCCTTCCAGGGGGCGTCCTCCATATGGGTCCAGCACAACGGCATCCGCCGTAAAAGCGGCGTGATAAGCAGCCCGCTCCAGACTGTTCAACGCCTGACGATATTGCTCAATAGCTGAAGGGATCGTCGTCATCGCCATCTTCCTCCTCGTATTCGTCTTGTTCTACGCCTTCTAAGATGGGCTGCTGCACCCAAAGCATCAGCACTGTTCCTTCCTGCACCTGGCGCAGCCGCATAGCCACCACGTCAATTTGCTGCCGCATCCGAATCTCATCAGGAAAATCCAGCCTGACCGCGCGACCTTCGCTCCAGGCCTGCCGGCAGCGGTGTAAGATGCCAGACCCATTAGCCGTCCGTAGTTCACAATACGCCACTTGCTGCGCCAGCGGGCCTTCTTCGATTGATTGTGACCACAACTGCGGCGTTGCTTGAAATTCAGGAGTTGGCCCCTCCAAAACAGTGATCAATTCTGGTTCTATCACGTTTTATACCTTTCAGGATCGTAACGATACAGGTGCAAGGCGCTGACCACAGGAGTTCCAACAGGCCAAAACCGTTCTGCCAGCGCCTGGCACCGCCAATCAGTTGGGGCAGGTTTGAAACCTGCCCTGACCAAAAACAAATTTGAAAAACGATCATGCCCCGTAATACTACTTGCTTCACCACCTGCTGTCAAAGCGGCAGCAACCTTGAACGCCCGTTTCGCCTGGGGCGGCGCGTAAATTCTGCGGCTAACAAATCACCACCTGGTCTCGCGCCGGCCCTACGGAGATCAGCGAAACGGGCACGCCGACCTGTTCAGCCACAAACTGAACATAGCCGCGGGCGTTCGGGGGCAACTCGTCCCAGGCGCGCGCCATTGTAATATCCTCGTCCCATCCGGGCAGCATCTCGTACACAGGCTGGCATTGCGCCAATTCCGTCAAATCGGATGGGAAATGGCTTATTTGCTGCCCATCTCGAACATAAGCAACGCACACGGGAATTTGCGGCAAACCGCTGAGGATATCTAGCTTGGTCATAGCCAGTTGGGTCAGCCCGTTAATGCGGGCGGCGTAACGCAAGATGACCAGGTCCAACCAGCCCACACGGCGGGGACGTCCAGTGGTGGTGCCATATTCGTCCCAGGGATTGGCGCCCGTGCCCCGCAGCCGTAGCGCGGCATTGCCGCTTATTTCCGCTGGGAATGGGCCGCTGCCAACGCGGCTGGTGAAAGCTTTAGCCACGCCCACAATTTCCCCCACGCAGCGCGGGCCCACACCCAAACCAGTCAGCGCGCCGCTGGCGGTGGCTGAGGAACTGGTCACAAAAGGGTAAGTGCCATGGTCGAGGTCGAGCAACGTGCCCTGGGCGCCCTCCGCCAGGATGGTCTTGCCTTCAGCGAGAGCCTGGCTTAAATACAAGGAGCCATCGGTCAAATAGGGGGCCAGGCGGCTGGCGTATTGGGCATAGGCGAGGGCGGTTTCTTTTGCCGGCAAAGGCGACTGCCCCAACACGTCCGTTAAAATGCGATTCTTGCTTTCCACGTGGGCGGCAACGGCATCCGCCAACCCTTCCACGTCGGCTAACAAACCCGCGCGCAAGCCGGATCGCTGCGCTTTGTCTGTGTAGGCTGGACCAATGCCTCGTTGCGTGGTGCCAATGGCTTCCTGCCCGCGCGCAGCCTCATACCCCTTATCCAGAGCAATGTGGGCAGGCGTGATCAGGTGCGCCTTGCGGCAAATCTTCAACCGCCGCGGCGTCACATCCACGCCGCGGGCGGCTAACCCATCCAGTTCGCGCAGCAGCACGGCGGGATTAATGACGACGCCGTTGCCAATCAGGCAGACGACATCCTCATGCACAATGCCTGAGGGCGTCAGGTGCAGCTTAAACACTTCTGCGCCAATGGTCACCGTATGGCCGGCATTATCGCCGCCACTATAACGCGCCACGATAGCAGCCTGAGCGGCCAACAAATCGGTGATACGCCCCTTCCCCTCATCTCCCCATTGGGAGCCAACCACAATGTTAACAGGCATCTCTTTCAATTCCTCAAGAGTTG
>CAYQYJ010000421.1:0-3740 GCA_964421605.1 uncultured Ardenticatenaceae bacterium
TTGGGAGGCCGGCCAGTGGCCGAGGAAAATTATGAAGTTCGCAACTGTTTTGCTCATTACGTTTACCGCTGTGATCTGGTGGAGCAGTGGAAAAGACACCCGGGCGGCGGCGCCAGACCAGACGCAGGCGGCGCGGCTTCAGTACGCTGCCGCTCAGTTTCAGGATGGTCAGCACAACGGCGTGGCTGTCTGGTCCGCAGGTCTTACCCTGGCCAATGGCGCTGCCGCCGGCAGCACCGTTTCGCCCATCATCCAGGCCCCTATCCCGTTTAACGTTATCTTTCCCACCTGGCAGAGCAGCGAGCCGGCAGGCTCTGGCCTGATTATCGCTATCCGTACGGCTCAGGATGGCCAGCCGTGGAGCGACTGGTTCACCGTTGCCCCTAACGACGACTTCACGCCGCCAGGCGCAACCGACGTCACCGGCGACATGGTGACGGTTCCGGCAGTGGAAGGGCGGCATACACGGCTGCAATATCGCGTGCAACTGAGCGGCAGCCAACCAGATGCCCCCACCTTGCATTGGCTGCGATTTACCTTCATTGACAGCACGCACGGGCCAGGCAACGCCGACGTACAGCCCATCGCCAGCGATGCGCCTGAGTCTGGCTTTCCCAAGCCGCCCGTCGTGCCGCGCAGCCAATGGTGCACTGATCCCGCCTGCAATTACAGCGACGGTCTGGAGTATGTCTCTGTTAACCACCTGGTCGTACACCACACAGTCACCAGCGGCGGGCCTGACTGGCCCGCCATTGTGCGCGCCATCTGGTATTTCCACACGTTCGATAGAGGCTGGGGAGACATTGGCTACAACTACCTGGTGGACCCCAACGGCATCATCTATGAAGGACACCTGGGGGGAGATGACGTGGTGGGCACACACGCGGGTAACGCGAATCACGGTTCGATGGGCGCAGCCCTGATTGGCGATTATAGTAACATAGACCCAAACAACAGTATGCTCAACGCACTGGCAAACTTACTGGCCTGGAAGGCTGATCAAAAGGGTATTGACGTGTTTAGCGCCAGCCGTCTGCCCGCATTGGGCGCGTGCTACGATCCCGTGAATAACCCTGGCGGCACTGTTTGCTGGGGCCTGCCCAACCTGATGGGCCACCGCGACGTGTTCGGCGGCTTGAATACCCAATGCCCTGGCGAACATATGCACGCGCTGCTGCCCTGGCTGCGGCAGCAGGTGGCTGACCGCATTGGCTTTGTCTCTCCTTACACCTATGTGGAAGAGTGGCTGGACGGCGCGGATACGCCTATTTTTACCAAGAGCAGCGCCAACTGGCATAACACCCTGGATGAATCCGGCGGCTGCGGCAGCAATCGCCACGCCTATTTTACATTCTCCACCACGGACCCTAACCAGAGCACGAACTGGGCCACCTATCGCCCAGACATCACTTTTAGCGGGATGTATGAACTCCAGGTGTATGCGCCCTATTGTAACACCGGGCGCGCCGAGACCAATGGAGCGCGCTATGAAGTGCACCACGCCAACGGCGTCAGTACAGTCGTGGTCAGTCACCAGGCCAACGTCGGTTTATGGATGAACCTGGGCACGTACGAACTGCGCTCAGACGACAGCGGGTATATCTACCTGAGCGATTTGACGGGCACGGACAGCGGGTTGGGCGTCTGGTTTGACGCCATCCGGCTGCGACTGTTGGGCCCGGCAGCAGCCAACGTTTCCCCGACGAACGGCGCCTGGGCGACGCAGCGCGCGGTGACGTTCCAGTGGAACGTCATGAATATGCCCAACCTGAGCACGGTCACGCTGCAAGTGGCCACGAATGCGGCTTTCACAAACCTGGTGGTTAACCAGACGATGCCGGCATCCACCCAAACCACCATCACCTTTGCCCAGGACTATCCTCTCCTCTACTGGCGAGTTAAAGCTACGGCAACGGACAACTCGCAGGTGACCTCCTCAACCACCTCGTTCGGGCTAGACACAGTCGCCCCCACCTCGTCCGTGTACGAACTGTTACAGATGGACATCCACAACTTCCTGATCCGCTGGAGCGGCTTAGATGCCGTCTCTGGCGTGGCTGGATACAATATAGATTATCGCGCCGATGGCGAGACCAACTGGACGCGCTGGCGCAGCCTGACCACGAGTACCAGCGACACGTTCATTCGCCCAGACAGTCGTGACTATTGGTTCCGCAGCCAGGCGGTGGATCATGCCGGCCTCGTCGAACCCGCGCACCCCATCGGCGACCTGAACACCGGCGGCTCGCCTGCGCTCATTCACAGACATTATCTGCCTGTTTTTCCCCGTAAATAGCACAGAAACGGGGTTTCTTAGAGAAACCTCGTTTCTCAACTCAGAGTTGAGGAACACGCATGACCCCGATCATCCCTATTGACGTGCTTATCGTTGGCTCCGGCCCCGCCGGTATGTCCACCGCCCTGCACCTTGTCAAAAGGGATCCAGCCTGGGCCAGCCGCCTGCTGGTGGTAGACAAAGCCGTTCACCCCCGCGAAAAGCTGTGCGGCGGCGGCATCACCCACCTGGGGCAAAATGTCCTGGCAGAAATCGGCCTGCCCGTAGGCGTGCCCAACTTTGAAGTCCGCGAAGTCCGCCTCACCTACCAGGACAAAGCGTACTCCTTCCATGGCAACCCCGTCTTTCGCATCGTGCGCCGCGACGAGTTCGACCAATGGCTCGTGCAAACCGGACAGCAGTGGGGCATCAACGTGCGCCAGGGGGAAGCGGTGGTAGACATACTCCCGCACGATGATTACGTGGAAGTCATCACGGACAAAGCCATCTTCCGCGCCCAGGTCGTCGTCGCCGCCGACGGCTCGCGCAGCCTGGTGCGGCGTAAACTCAAATGGGACGACGAATCGCGCGTGGCCCGCCTGCTGGAGGTGCTGACGCCCGAAGACCCGCGGCAGCAGCCTGAATTCCGCGATCAGGTAGCTGTGTTTGATTTCACCTCCATGACCGACGGCTTGCAAGGCTATTATTGGGATTTCCCCAGCCTGGTCAACGGCCAGCCCGTGATGAATCGCGGCGTCTTTGACAGCCGCGCCCGCCCCGAACGCCCCAAAGCGGATTTGAAACAAACGCTGCGGGATTCGATGCGCGCCCGCGGACGTCGCCTGGAAGATTATACCCTGAAGGGACATCCCATCCGCTGGTTTGACAAAAATGGCCGCTTCGCCATGCCGCGCATTCTGCTGACAGGGGATGCTGCTGGCGCTGACCCGCTGATGGGGGAAGGCATCTCTTTTGCCCTGGGGTATGGGCGCGTCACCGCCGCCGCCGTAGCCGAGGCGTTCGCCCGCCAGGACTTTTCCTTTACCAGCTACCGCCGCCAACTTCTAGCGGACCCGTTGATCAGGCAGTTGGTCACCCGCGTGCGGCTGGCGCGGCTGGCTTACCTGATGAAATACCCCTGGATAGTGCGCCTGGGCTGGCAAGCCATGCGCCTGGGCATCCGTTTCACCCGCTGGCGCGACCCCAACTACATCCCCGCCATGCCGCCGCAGCTTGTCGTGAAAAGTTAGCCGTTCAGAAGACTGCAAAATGGGACGCTGATGACGCAGATGGGGCGCTGATTTGTGGAGCACTCTCCTCTGTTCCGCTGCGCCATGCGCATCCGTCATCTGGTTGCAAAACTGTCTCCTGGTATTTGCTCATTTAGCCGCCACGCCGTATCATCCACAAATTTGTGCAATCATGTCCAATTTTCGGGAAAAGAACCTTTTTTCCCGTGGCTATC
>CAYQYJ010000422.1:0-3735 GCA_964421605.1 uncultured Ardenticatenaceae bacterium
CGTCCACCGCAAGTACACTCACATCGGGGACACCTTCTCCTGGCCCAGGGGCGCGATCATTATTGGCATCGTAGTATATGAGCAGGTGTACGTGCGTAGAAGAAGCAGCGGCAGTGGGTGTCAGCGCTGGTCCCAGGTATTGTAGCGTCAGGGAGAAACTGGTCGTGGGAGTGGGAGTGATGTCCAAGGGAGACGAAGTTGGCGGCGGAACAGAAGGAAATACTGTCGGGATGGGCAGCGCCACTGGCGCGGGAGTAGTAAAGGCACAAATGAGATCATATGCGCCATAGCTGTGACCGCGAGCCGTTACTTGCAGGAATACAACTTGCTCTTCTGTCACCGTCCAGGTAAAGGCAGAGTCCAGCCGTCCAGCGCCGCGGTCATCGTTATGGATGCGCGGAGTGTCGCTGGCAACGCTGTCGAAAAGGAGAATTTGTGTGTCTACCAGCGGTGTAATCGTCTCGCAGGTGTATCGCTGCCCAGCTTTGGACAGAAAAGCGAAAGTATCTGTGTCTCCAGGAGATAGAGTAAACGTCTGGCGTACACCCAATGGTAGCGGCCAGGCGGCAGCAGTTGTTTCGTTGGGCTCAGCTATATCGGGGGGAACAAGCGGCGTGGGAGAGGGGCTAGGCGTAACAGTTGGCGTGGATGTCAAGGTAGGTAAGGGTGTGGGTGTTGTGGTGGGCGCAATGAGAGATGCCGCCAGGTCGTAGCGACCGTCAGCAGCAGCAACCTTGCTCACCGTCGCCACGTACAACCCCTCGGCGGGGGCGACGAAGATAACGCGGGAGCCGAGGTCGGTAGCGGCGCGATCATCGTTTTCTGCCACTATCTGTCCATTCCAGGACAAAACTAGATGCGTGTCCAGCGCGCCTGTGACAAAAGTTTCTAATTGCAGCCACTGCCCTGCCTTGAGAAATCCGGTGAACATATCTACGTCGTCTTCTATAAGGGTCAGGTCAATAATCGTGCCCCAGGTGATGGCAATGGCAGCGTCGGCATTATCATTGGGTTCGAAGCGGTCAGGAACCAGGCCATCTGCGCGCGTGGGCGTGGGTGATGGTGTGGAGGAACCAGGCGGCGTCAAACTAACAACAATAGGGGTTGGGTTATAACTTTGTACCTGTGAGGGCATAAGGCCAAACAGTGCCAGAAAAAGACAAACCAATCCGGTCAGGGTAATGAAAACGGGAGATTTATGCATCTGCTGTTCCTTCGCTGCTTGCAGTGAAATTGGTTAGCGGGAAAGAGGCTGTTGTCTGAGGT
This sequence comes from uncultured Ardenticatenaceae bacterium, assembly GCA_964421605.1. Classification (GTDB taxonomy): domain Bacteria; phylum Chloroflexota; class Anaerolineae; order Promineifilales; family Promineifilaceae; genus JAGVTM01. The sequence continues at coordinate 1,267 of CAYQYJ010000422.1, forward strand.
ATTGTTAACATGCCAGGCAGCGCCGCCAGGTCACTGAGAAGTTCAGATGTCTGGTCAGTTGTGCCACCACGAGCGATGAGAGCGGCTTGGGCGGCAGCATATTGGCCTCTTTGCAGTTGCTCTACCAGGGCAACCAGATCAGATGCGCTGAGCGCCATCGCCTGTGCGTTCGCCAATACGCCGCGCACCGCTCCTGTCTGTGCGCCAAAGCTGCGTGAAACTAAGGCAGGCGGCAGACCAATGGCCGCAGCTACTGTCTGGTCATCTGCCTGGTCGGTTACGGCTTGTTGTCCGATGATGGTCACCAGTTCTGTCCGCGTCAGGCGGCGCTGCGGCAGCAGAGTCAGGTCGGCTACAGCAACCAACTGGTCATCGCGCAAGGGCGTGTCCCAGACCTGGCGCAAGGCAGTAAAGGCTTCCCCTTGTTGGAAAGTGGTCAGGATGCCGGCATCTTCCATCCCCTGATCACGATACACCTGAGCCGCCGCGGCAACCGCAGCAGCAGCCAACTGCACTGTTTCTGGCCCGTGTTCAGCAACGGCGGCTTGTAGAATGCCGGCATTCGTCGCTCCCACACGAGTAGCCAGTGCCTGACGGGCGTCCCTCCCTGTCGGTGTTGCCGTCTCATTCAGAGCAACCAGAACAGTGTCAATGGCTGCTTGCCGCACTGCGTCTGTCACTTCCAGGCGAATGCTGCGGAGAGCCCCATTAGCAGGATTTAGCGTGGGCGGTAACGGCAGCCCATCAACCGAGGTTGGCTCATGCGCCGTTCTGTCCTCCTCCACTGTGGGATGATTCACAAGCGCCTCTGGCCGAGGGGGCGCGGCAGCCATTGGAGATGGCATAGGGGGGGAAACAGGCGCGCCATTTCCGCCACCGGCAGGCCAGGGACCCATCAGGCTGCCACCCAACTGATCGTAAGCCGCGCGCAGTGAGGGAGAAAGGCGCATCGCTAACCAGGGACTGGAACCCAGTTCCGACAGAGAAGCGCCTGCGCGCAGATAGTCTAACCCATCAGGAGACTGCGGCTGCGCCGCCCCTTGCGTGGTGTGCCGCGCCAACGTGCGCGCCTCATGAACGCCCTCAATCACTCGTCGCATGACAGATGATTGCCCCAACACGTAGCCGGCAGCCGTGCCGAAGGAGGAACCTCCCCCCGCACCTGTCCCTGTCTGTGCCCGTGTAGCGGCAGCCAATACCGCGCCGCCCACAGCTAAGGAGGCACCGCCAGTGAGAGCGGCGCCTGCCAACTGCACACCGCCTAGCATCAGCCGCGCGCCATTCGCCGCCAGCGTCCCCCCACCCACACCGCCAGTGAGCATAGCGCCGCCGAACAGGTCCAGCGCCGCGCCCGCCAGCCGCAACCCGCTTTGGATGCGCCACGCCAGCACAAAACAGGTAACCACGCTAGCACCAATAAACAGCCCAATCCCCTGCTGCGCCGATGCTGTCAGCAAGCCAATGAGGATAGCCGTGATGACAACGCTCAAAAAGGTCTCAATAAGCAGATTGATAAACTGGCGCAGGTAGGCGCCCAGGAAGGCCTGCGTAGAAACGAAAAAGGCAAACAGCATGGCGATAGGCACACCCAGGTACAAGAGCATGGCCACACCGGTAAGAGCCAGGCGCAGGAAATGCTCGCCAATGGCTGTGGGAACAGCGAAGAAAGCAAAGAACAACCGTTCAATGCCATCGCTGGCCAACGCTTTGGCTAATTCCTGGTCCGCCTCATCGCTGAGATTAATCGCCGCTGGGTCGCCGAAGGGGAAATAGGTCGCTTCAAAGTCCACGGGGAACTCACTGCTATCCAATTCATCCAGGTTGGCCACAGCCATGAAGGCGGCTACCAGATCAAAGCTACCCACCACCCCATCGCTGTTGACGTCGCCAATAGCCGGGGGCAATCCCAGGTCGGTGCCGTTCATATCCGTAGTGAAGATGTCACCCGCCGCGCCGTCAATAAGAGCCTGGTCAATGCCGGCAAACAGCGACAACCGTAACTCTTCCATCAGTTCGATAACCATGATAGGCGAGGCAAAGAAGAAAAAAGCAATCAGGCCATAGGTAAACAGCTTACTCGGATCCACCCAGCGGTCTGTAGGCAGGAAGTGATTCAGAGCGTACCAACAGCCCAACGCCGTTAGCGCCAGGATAAACATTCCTCCCAGCGGCGCAGAAAGGCCATTGACCAGGAGCTGCACGAAGTAGCCTACGTTGGTAGTTATCCACTGGTTTATACTCTCTGTAATGACGGCGATGGAGAGCAAAGCGCGATCCATTGCCCACAGAATTTGCGCCAGGGTGTATTGCAAGAAGTAGATGGCTTCGGCAAAGTAACGGCCGGGGTCAAGCATGATCAGCGTCCTGATAAAGGTTAGTCGTCAGAGCATGGCGGCGAGAGCGGTAGTACAGGCCACTGCCCAAAGCCACCCCCAGGCCGATGAACAATAGCAGCCGCCAGGAAGCGTG
>CAYQYJ010000423.1:0-3704 GCA_964421605.1 uncultured Ardenticatenaceae bacterium
CACGCGCTCATACAAGGCATCCACCGCTGCCGGGCTTTCGCACTTAAACGCCAACGTCATCCGCTGCCCCACTGGCGTGACCCAATCGGGATAAAGACTCTGCATCATCTCCAGGCTGTCCCAGGCAATGCGGAACCCGCCAGATAAAATGACTTCTACGTGTGTCTCCTGGTCCATGTCAGGGGAAATATCCAATCCCAGCAAACGATAGAATTTGAGCGAAGCAGGCATGTCGTGTACGACCATGCCAACCAGGTCGGGTTGCGCCATTTTACTCTCCTGATGTTCAGTTATTGGTGAGCAGCTTATCAATCGCAGCAGAAAGCTGTGCCAGGTTGCGCGCCGGGAAAACGCGGTCGCAGTAGGGTTCATACAGCAGCATGTCGCTGTCGCCCGTGCCCCACTGTCGCGGCGATTCCGGGTTCAGCCAGATAAGGCGTTTGGCGCGCCGCTGCAAATCCTGCACCAGGTCTACGCGCGGGGAGTTCCAACTGTTACGCCCGTCGCCCAGAATAATAACCGTGGTGCGCCCATCTACGGCGTCCAGGTGTTTTTTGAAGAAAGTCTCCAGGCTATTGCCCAGATCGGTGCGCCAGGGGCCGCCGGGAATGGCGTCTCGCGCATTTTCAATGGCCTGTTCCACGCGGCTGGTGTCCATAGCCATCGTGATTTCGGTGAGGTCGCCATAGAAGGCAAAGCTGCGGGCGCGTGAAATCTGGTCTTGCAGTTCGTAAACGAGGCGAAGCATAAATTCAACGGCGGCACGCATGGAATTAGACACGTCGCAGATAAGGACCAGACTGGGCTTGAGTTTCTGTTTTTTGAAGCGGAGTTCAAAGGGAATGCCGGCATACCGCTGATTCACCCGAATAGTAGACTTGGCGTCAAACTTCCCATCCGCGCCCCGTTTCCGCCGCAGCGCCGCCCGGCTGCGCAGTTGCGCCACCAATCGCTGCACCTCTTTACGCAGCAAATTGGCTTCCTCCTCGCTCAACGCCTCAAACGGCTTGTGCATTAAATCCGGCCCGTGCAGACCGTCAGGGCGGCGCTCCCGCTGCTCCGCCAACTGCTCCCCTACCTGGCGGCCCACCTGCTGCGCGATCTGCTCCGCCAGCGCATCCCGATTCGCCTCCACCACGCCCATCAGCTTATTAATCGCCTCCTGGCTCATGCCCATAGCCTGCAATTGCGCCATCAACTGCTGCATCATCTCCTCTAATTGAGAAAACCCTAGCTGGCGCAACATGCGGCGCGTGATCCATTTACCCTCCTGCGGATTTTGCGCCCACTGCGCCCCCGCGCGGCGGGCCAGCTCTTCCAGTTCCTCTTTCGTTGGACCCTCGCCGCTGGTCAGCCAGTCCAGCAGTTGCTGCCAGCGTCCGCTCAACGCCGACAGCGCCGCTGTCAACATCTCCTGCTCATCGGGACTCATATCCTCCAGCGCGTTCTGCAAGGGCGGCCCGCCGCTGCCAAAGTAAAGCGGAAACAATTCGTTAAAAGCAGCGAAGTCGTCTACTTCCTTCACCAGCGTGGCCCGCAGCGATTCGCGAAACAGCGTCTTATTATAAACGCCCAACACGCCCATAGCCCGCAAAGCATCTTGCGACTCCGCCACCGAAACGCGCACGCCCGCCGCCCGCAATCCATGAATAAATTCAACCACCCGCTGATCCATACTTTATCCTCCCACTGCGCCAGACATCAATGTTCAGGGCGAGCGCGCCCGCCGTTACCCATCATGCGCCGCGCCTTGGCTACGTCCGCTTCATATTTGAGCAGCACCGTAATAGTATTGCGCAGCATGGTAGGATCAATGCTTTCCGCGTTCAAGGTCACCAGGGCGCGCGCCCAATCCAACGTTTCGCTGATGCTGGGGATTTTGCGTAAATCCAGATTGCGCAGTTGCTGCACAATTTCCACCGCCTGCTGCGCCAGTTCTGGACGCAAGTCCGGCACCTTAAGGCGGACAATTTCCATTTCCGTGCTCAGGCCAGGGTAATCTACATAGAGGAAGAGACAGCGCCGCTTCAGCGCCTCGCTCAACTCGCGCGTGTTGTTGCTGGTCAGCAGCACCATTGGCTCGTGAACAGCGCTAATGGTGCCCAATTCGGGAATGCTCACCTGGAAGTCGCTCAACACTTCCAGCAAAAAAGCCTCAAATTCCACATCGGCGCGGTCAATCTCGTCAATGAGCAGCACAACAGGCTCAGGAGAGGTGAGCGCCGTCAGGAGGGGACGGGGCAGCAGGAAGTTCTCGGAGAAGAACACATCCTCCTCCTGAGAGAGACGGCGGGCGGCGTCCGCCAGACTGCTGGCAGTGCCCACAATCTCGCCAATGCTGTCCCGCAGCAGTTGCGTATAAAGCATCTGCTTGGCGTATTCCCACTCATACAACGCCTTACTTTCGTCTAACCCTTCATAACATTGCAGGCGAATCAGAGGGCGGCCCAACGCTTTAGCCCACACTTTAGCCAGTTCCGTCTTGCCCACGCCCGCAGGCCCTTCCGCCAGCACGGGTTTGCCCAAAGATTGGGCCAGATAGATGACTGTGGCGATTTCTTCCGTGGCAATATATCGCTGCTGGCTAAATCGCTGCAAGACATCATTAATATCAGTAAACATGTTTTTCTCCATTACCTTGCGACATTGCGGCTTGTTTCCTGGGGGATGCGCCTGAGGTGTGGATGATTGCTGTAGTCTGTCGCCCGCTCTAACCACCCCACGACGCTTCGCCGCGCAGTCAACCCACTGATGTGAGGGGCAGTTCAGGCGGCAGTGAACACTGGTTTTGCATGTGATTGTAAGACGTAAATGGCAAAAGACAAGAAATGATGGCGGCGTTTCGCCGATTCCTAAGCGGAAGTTCAACTTCTAGGAGAAGTTGAACTTTTTAGATCGTGCGCCAGGTAAAACAGGCTGGCGCTCGGCTGGAAGCCGACGCTCTCATACAAATGCAAGGCAGGCAGGTTCTGGCTCCAGGCGGCAATTTGGGCTGTCTGGCTGCCTTGTTCATACAGGCGCCGCAAGGCGTACAGCAGCAGGTTACGCCCCAGACCCCGACCTTGAAAGGAGGGTAAAATGCCAATGGGTTCGATTTCGCCGGCGGCTGCCGGCATTCGCCGCACCCACGCAAAACCAACCGGCTGCCCCTCATGCTCTAAAAACAGCAAGTCCGTGAGATCGCTGTGCGTGTGCTCCATCTCCGCCAGCACTTCTGCATCATCCTGATACGGTTGGTACCAGGGATGCGGCCCAAAACAGGCGTCGTAAAGCAGGCGAAACTGGCGGACGGCGGTCGGCAGGGGCAAAGCGCTCACCGTGAACGAAGGCGGCAGGCGCGCAGGGGGCAGCCCGGACAAATCGTGCAACGCCAAACGGCGCTCCTCGTGCTCCAGGTAAAAACCACAGCGGTTCAGAAACAGGGCGGCAGACGTATCCAGAGCGGGCAAGGCGCAGCTAAGTTGGCCGAAGCCGCGCCGTCGCGCCTGCCGGCAAACAAACCGCAACAACTCCCGCCCCCATCCCCGCCGCTGCCAGCCAGGCGCTATAAACCCGGCCAGATCCGCCACCCCCGGCAAACCAGGCGCGGCAGCAACGACCGCATACCCCACCACTTCCCCCTGGCGCTCCATCACCCAGGCCATCTCCCCTGCCGCCAACACAGGCGGCAGCCCAACTGTTTCCGCCAGCAAGCGCAAAGCAGG
>CAYQYJ010000424.1:0-3692 GCA_964421605.1 uncultured Ardenticatenaceae bacterium
TCTGGCGGCTGCCCGGCCTCTTTGCCCACACCTTCCACGCCGACGAAGCCCTGTTCGCCAGTTGGGCGCGCCTGATAGCCGTCTGGCGCGACCCCCTCCTGCAAACGCAGTTAATAGACGAGCCGCCCCTGGCGTTTTATCTCCAGGCCGCTTTTTACCCCCTCTTGGGAAACGTTCCCTATGCGGCGCGTCTGCCCAATTTCATCGCTTCCCTCTTGCTTCTGCCTGTTCTGGCTCAATGGCTGTGGCATCTCTATCAGGATGAACTGACCGTGCGCGTGGCCGCCATCGTCCTGGTTTTTTCCCCTTTGGCTATCCAATCCAGCGCCACTGCCTTCCTGGACCCGCTGCTGGTCACATTGCTGCTGGCGGCGTTATGGGCTCAGGCTGCTGGCGGGCGGGGCCGCCCATTCACCGCCGGCTTCCTGTATGGGTTGGCGCTGCTTACCAAAATTCCGGCTGTCCTCTATTTCCCCCTGCTGCTTGGTCAGGGTTGGCTCTTTGGCTGGCGTTGGCGGCAGTGGCGGCGCTGGCTGGCAGGGCTGCTGCCGCTGGCTCTTCTTTTCCTGGCCTGGCATGTGGTTTATGACGGCCCCCCCGTCTGGCAGTTGCAGTTTGCCCGCTATGGCGGCTTGCGCCTGATCTGGTCGTGGGAATTATGGTCCCGCTTGAGCGCGTGGGGCCCCTTGTGGGGCGCAACCCTGGGTACGCCCGCTTTCTTTCTGGCGCTGCTCCTGCCCGTTTTCCTGGCATGGCTGGTGCAGCAAGAAGACTGGCACACTGCCCTGGATCAACTATTCGTCATTGCTTTTATCGCCTATTTCTTGCTGCTCTGGTTCGTCGCCGGGCATGTAACCGACCGCTACGTACTGCTTGTCTTGCCTCTGGTCGCGCTGATTGTGGCCCGGCTGACCGCCCGCATCTGGTCGGCGCTGTCTCTGGTGATACCCCCGCCGCGCTTAAAACGACTTCTGCCTCTGCTCCTGGTAGGCTTGTGCCTGGCGCAAATGCCGGCAGCCCTCGCCGCCCGCCAATCCCGCTACGCCGTCGGCGGTTCCCCCACCGCCGACGCCGGCGCCGCCCAGATAGCCGCCTACCTGGCGGACGCCCCCTATGGCACGGTTCTCTACGACCACTGGTATAGCTGGCAGTGGCGCTACCACTTTTTCGATACAGGCGTCTACGTCAGTTGGTTCCCCCATCCCACGGCTCTGGTGGCTGATTTGCAGGCCTTTGCTCGCGCCTCTGCCGGCAGCCGTTACCTGGCGCTCCCCCCCGACGTCGCCGCCGCTCCCGTGCAGCGCGCCGTGCAAACCGCCGGTTTCCGCCTGGAACCGGTGTTGCAAACCATCCTGCCAGACGGTCGCCCCGGCATCGTCCTTTACCACATCGCCGCCCCATGAAACGCCGCGCGCTCCCCCTCCTGGCTGGCATTGCCGCGCTTCTGCTCTTCTTCCACAAGCTGGCTCTCACCAACCTGCTCCTGGCGCGTGGCGACGTCTTCCTCTACTTTTACCCGTATTGGCGCGCCGCCGCCGCTGCCTTGCGCGCCGGGCGCGTGCCCTTGTGGAACCCCCACCTGTTTATGGGCGCGCCCTTCCTGGCGAACAGCCAGGCGGGCGTCTTTTACCCCCTGAACTGGCCCCTCTGGTGGCTGCTGCCCACGCCCTATGCGGTCAGCGCCGCCATTTTGTTGCATCTGGCGATTGCCGGCATTGGCGTCTACTTCGCCGCCCGCCGCCTGCTGCATCTCGCCCCGCCTGCCGCCTGGCTGGCAGCCGTCCTCTTTGCCCTCGGCGGCTACCTCACCGCCCAGGTGGAACACGTCAACCAACTGCAAGGACTCGCCTGGCTGCCCTGGTTCCTGGCGGCCCTCGCCCCCGCCCCCGGCTGGTCGGCGCGGCGGCGGGCGCTGGCGGTAGCCGTCCTCTTTGCCCTGCAACTGTTAGCCGGGCACACCCAGACCGCCTTCATCACGGGCGTTGGCCTCCTGCTCTGGCTGGCTGGCTGTTGGCTGTTCGGCGACCGTCGCCCGGCGGGCAGCCGGCAGCAAGCGCAGCAGGCGTTCCTGGCCCTGCTGCCGGGGGCTTTGTTTGCCCTACTTTTAGCAGCCGTGCAGTTGCTCCCTACCCTGGAACTGGCGCGCCTTTCCAGCCGCCAGGGGGGGCTGCCCTTTGCCGAGGTCGTCTCCTTTTCCTGGCATCCCCTGCTGCTGGCGCGCTCCCTGCTGCCGGCATACGGTTCCTCCCTCTTCACCGAATACACCGCCTTCTTGCCCCTCACCGCCTGGCTGCTCGTTCTCGTAGCCATTCCCTGGAGCTGGCAAAATCGCGCCGCCCAGCCTCAGGCTATAGCCCTGTTCTGGCTGCTCCTGCTCACGGGCTTGCTGGCTTTGGGCCAATTTACGCCTCTCTATTGGGCGTTGGCTCGCCTCCCCGGCTTTAACCTGTTCCGCGTCCCCGCTCGCTGGCTGGTCTGGGTCGCCCTTGCCGCCGCCCTCCTTGCTGCCCACGCCTGGCAGCAACTCTACACGTCCCGCCCCATCCCCCGCCGCTGGTGGTGGATGGGCGGCGGCGCGCTGTTGGCGCTGATGGGGTGGGGGGCGCTCTCGGTCACACTGTCCCGCTGGCTGCCTTTGGGCGCGGAAGCGCCGCCCGAAGCGCCCGCGCCGCTCACCTGGCTGGGCTGGCTGCTGGAACTGGCTGCTGTCGCCCTCCTATTGTGGTTGGGGCGGCGGCCCGCCTCCCGCCGCTGGTTGGCTGGGCTGCTGCCGCTGATGCTGGTTGCCCTGTATCTGTCGTCGCGCAGCCAGCCCTATAACAATCTCACCGCGCCCGCTGCCGTCTTTGACCGCCGTCCACCCGTCGCCCGCTTACAGGCTTTGTCGCCTTGCCCCCATTCACCCGCCGCCTGCGCCGCTCCCCCCGACCGTTTCCTCAGCCTCTCCCACATCTTCTTCGACCTGGGCGACCAGGCGGAACTGGATACGATTTATGGGGATCAGTTGCCGGCATCCGCCCGCTACGACTACACCATTGCCGCCAAGCAGCAGGAAGTCCTGGCCCCCAATCTTTCCTTGCTCTTTGACCTGGCGGCGGTAGATGGTTTCGATGGCGGCGTGCTGCCATTGACTTCGTATAGCGAGACTGTGGGGGGGATACTGCCGGCAGGCGAAACCGCCGCCGATGGTCGCCTGCGCGAACGGCTTTCTGTTATTCCCGCCGCTGCCTGGCTGGACGTTTTCCAGGCGCGCTACGTCATCACCGACAAAGTCGGCGACCAATGGCAGCAGGGGGTCTTTTTCGACATGCAGCACCCCCGCGCCGTCGCCCCAGACGCCCCCCTGACCGTGGCCCACATTCCCGATTTCCCGGCTGTTGAACTCTGGCTGCTGGCGGAAAGCGGCGCAGGCGTTGTCTCCGTCGTCCTGGCGGATGGGCGGCAGTTATCTGCCCCGCCGCAGCCCATGAGCGATGGTCTGTGGCGCGTAAGCTGGCAGACGCCTGCCCAGGTAACCGCCATTAACCTGACGACGGCTGCAGACGATCCCTGGCGTGTTTCCGCCCTCACCCTGGTTAATCCCCAGGACGAGACCTTTCACAGCCTGGTTCCCGCCCCCTTCCGCCTGATCTACTCCGGCGACGTCAAAATCTACGAGAAACTGGACGTCCTGCCCCGCGCCTTTATCGTCA
>CAYQYJ010000425.1:0-3689 GCA_964421605.1 uncultured Ardenticatenaceae bacterium
CCGCTAAAGCGGTTACTACAAACCCCAATCACCAGGTTATTTACGGACAGTTAATAAGGGCACGCCCACAAACCAATTCAGGCATTCACCACACCGCAGGTAAACAAATGGAAAATAACTGGAAACAGAAAACACTCATCCTGGGAGGGCTGCTAGGAGCCGTCATCGGCCTGGCGACCGCTTATTTGCTCATTCGCACCGCCGAAGAGAAAGGAAACGGCCCCCCAAAAATCGAAACCAAAGATGCAATCAAGGTGGCTTTAGCCACTATCGGCGCTGTGCGCGGCATCGCCTCATTGGGCGAAGGTAAATAAAGCCAGCCGCGCAGCCAACCTGGGGAGGGACCCGTCAGATGCCCCAGATAGTTCTGGTTGATGACGACCCGCACAACGTGCAATTGCTAAAACTGTTGCTGGAAATGGAAGGTTACGACGTGATCACGGCTAGAGACAGCCGCCACGCCAGGGCATGTATTACGAGTCAGGTCAATGCTTTCGTTATTGATTACCAACTTGGCGGCCACGAAACCGGGCTGCCATTAGTACAAGACATTCGCGCTGCCCATACCGCCGCCGATCCGGCTACTCTTATTATTGTCACTTCCGGGAACCAGCAGTGGCGCCAACCTGTCCTGGAGGCTGGCGCTAATTGTTTCCTCTTGAAGCCCTTCCTGCCCACTGACCTCACCACCGAACTCAAAAATTTTTTAACATAGGCACAATTCAAAATGGCAAGTAAATCGGGCAAATATCAGCCCAAACCGAAAAACACAGCCCGCCAATGGCGGCGCATTGACCTTCACTTACACACCCCCGGTTCCGAAGATTACCAGGAACCGCAGGTAACCTATCTAGACATTCTACGCCAGGCGGAAATTCGCGGCCTGGACATTATCGCCTTCACCGATCACAACAGCGTGGCAGGTTTTACCGCCATGAGAAAGGAGATTGAAAGACTGTTGTGGTTGGATGAGCTGGGGCGGATCGAGCCGGACGAGAAACGACGGTTAGAAGAGTATCGCCGGCTGTTAAACAAAATCCTGGTGCTGCCAGGGTTTGAGTTTACAGCCATGTTTGGCTTCCACGTCTTAGGCATTTTCCCGCAAGACACGTCCATGAACTACCTGGAACACCTGCTGCTGACGCTCAACGTGCCGCCGGACATTATGAGCAAAGGCAAGACGACCGCAGGCGCAACCAGCGATGTGCTGACGGCTTACCGCGTCATTGACCAGGCGGGCGGCATTGTGATTGCGGCTCATGCCAACTCTGGCAACGGCGTGGCGATGCGGGGCCTGGATTTTGGCGGGCAGACGCGCATTGCCTACACGCAAGACGTTCATCTGCACACGCTGGAAGTGACCGACCTGGAGAAGCGGGGGCATTATACCACCCGCCGCTTCTTTGATGGGTCGAAACCCGAATATCCGCGTCCGATGCGGTGTATTCAGGGTTCGGATGCGCACCGGCTGGTGCGCGATCCCAAGTCGCCCAAATCGCTGGGCGTGGGCGAACGAGTAACGGAAATTTTCCTGGAAGCGGTCACGTTTGAAGCGCTGGCTGACGTGCTGAAAGGGAACGACCTTTCGCTCACCCGACCCTTTCGCGGACGGGCCGAACCTCTGGACTTCGTGCAGGTGGCGCGTGAAGAAGGGCCATCTATCGTCCAGGCATTTCACGAAAGTTTGCTGCAGCGCGGCGGTTTTCAAGACCGCATTTTGCAGGATATTTGCGCTATGGCTAACACCAACGGCGGCACCATCTACGTGGGCGTGACGGATAATCCTAAGGATGCGCCGGTGGGCGTCAACGATGTGCAGCGGGCTATTGAACGCTTGCAGGCAAAGATTGCCGAGCGTTTCAGTCCGGAACCGGAGTTGACTATGGACGAACTGCTCTCGAAGGGGCGGCACGTGGTGCGTATTGTGGTACACGCAGGCACCGATATTCCTTATGCCCTGGATGAGAATAAATTTTTTGTGCGGGATGAAGCAGAAACGACGCTGGCGGTGCGGGACGAAATTGTGCGGTTGGTAGAACGAAACGTGGACCGACGACAGACGGGCGGAGAACGCATTGAAACAAAATCGGCGCCGGCAGCGCCCGCCGCCACCCCACCCTCTGTGCCCGTCAACCCGCGCAGCGAGCCACAGTCGGAAAGCGCCTTGCCGCGCACCGGCGTGGAAATTGTGGAGAGCCAACAGCGCAAAAATGGCATTTACCACGCCGTGCGCGACCTGCGCAACGGCAACCTGATTAAGAACGTGACGAAATCCTCGGCGCGGAAGTTGTGGCATTACGCCATCACCCAGGCGGAATCGCACAAGCCGGACACAGCCAGAATGCAATGGATCAACGACAAAGCCGTGCTGAATATGCGGCGCAAGGATGATTACGTCTGGTATGATCTGGCGCTGAAAGAGGGGGACGAGGTGCGCGTCTTTTATGGCGTCACGGACAGCGGGTTAAACGATGAGTGGGTGGCGGTGATTGAGCAGAGCGGGATGACGCCTAAATGAAGCCGGCGCGCTATCGGGTGGGAATTTTGACGGTCAGCGACCGTGCGGCGCGGGGGGAGTATGCGGATCGCAGCGGGCCCGTGATTGCGGAGCGGCTGCACCGGGGCGGATTGTGGGAGGTGGCGGAGCAGGCGATTACGCCAGACGAGGAAGAGCAGATCGCCGAGGCGCTGCGCCGCTGGCGGCACGCCGGGCTGCATCTGGTCTTGACCACCGGCGGCACGGGGTTTGCACCGCGGGACGTGACGCCGGAAGCCACGCGCCGCGTCATTGAGCGGGAAGCGCCAGGGATTGCCGAAGCGCTGCGCGCCGAGAGTTTGAAAATCACGGCGCACGCCATGTTGTCGCGGGGGATTGCCGGCATTGCCGGGCGCACTCTGATCATCAACCTGCCCGGCAGCCCCAAAGCAGTCGCCGAAAGTATGGATATTCTGCTGCCCGTTTTGCCCCACGCCCTCGACCTCCTGACCGCCGCGCCGGACACGGAACGGCAGCACCGCCTGGTGTAATTTACCCGCGCTGTCTTCCCCCTACCCTGCCGGCTTATGAGCGCAACCCCTTTTGACCTTCTCCGCCTGGATGACCTGTTAAATGACGAACAGCGCCGCCTGCGGCAGCAGGTGCGCGACTATGTGGCGACGCGCGTGCTGCCGCATATCAACCCGTACTGGGAGCGGGCGGAGTTTCCAGAAACGATAGCTTATGGATTAAAAGAACTACCCATTATGGGCGGAATGCTGACGGGGTATGGCTGCGCCGGACTGGATGCGCTATCTGCCGGGCTGGTGCGGTATGAGTTGGGACGGGGGGATGGCTCCATTGGCACGTTTTATGGGGTGCATTCCGGGCTGGCCATGGGCAGCATTGGCTTGTTGGGGTCTGAAGAACAAAAAGCGCGCTGGCTGCCGGCCATGGCGCGGCTGGAGAAAATTGGCGCGTTTGGCCTCTCCGAACCAGAGCGCGGCTCCGACGCGGCTAACGTGCTGACGACGGCGCGCCGCGACGGGGACAGTTACCTGCTAAACGGGCAGAAACGATGGATTGGCAACGCGGCGATTGCGGACTACCTGATCATCTGGGCCAGAGATGAGGCGGGGCAGTTTGGCGGGTTTGTGGTGGAGGCGCCGCAAGAGAATGTGGGGGTGGAGATACGCCCTATCGGCGGCAAAAT
>CAYQYJ010000426.1:0-3689 GCA_964421605.1 uncultured Ardenticatenaceae bacterium
TGCGCCAGGGACGGCTAACCTCCAACCCTGGCGGCGATTACCTGTTGGCGGCAGACGATCTGGTCGCCGTCATGGGCAGCCCGGAACAACTGGAGGCTTTCCAGAGTTTGCTTTAGCTCCTTCGTAAATCGAACTTCTAGTTCGATACCCGATTTAGAAAATCGGGCTACAAATTTTCATCCATGATGGCGTGCCGCGGCCCATGGTGTCTCCTTCGGTAATAGGGGCGCACGCGACTAGATAATTTGGCCCTGGCTTGCCTGGGATGTAACGGGTACAAATACAATCGCGTCGAATTTATTGACTCCAGTAGCGAGCAGTCTGTACCTCTTTTTCACCCACGTAAAGACCGTTGGAGTGTTGTCCTGGAGAGACCTGACAGATCTCGCAGACCTGTCAGGTCTTATTAACAATAACTTCTAATGATCAGTCTGGGAGAAGATGTCAGGCGATAACTGCGTCGTCCCTATGTGCAGGATGAAGAAATCGCTGATATTGGCGACAGTCATGCCTGTGATGCTGCCTTGCCAGTAACGGTTGGCTGCCGCGCCGCAGGCGGTCACGTCGCCAAAGGTTCCAGCGGGGCAGAAGAAGATGTCATTCCCCTGAATTCCCTGACCAGCAGGCGCGGCAGGACCGAGCGTGGAGAGGTAGAATCCGGCAGAACTATACCAGACGCCGTCTACGTCTCCGTTCTCATTGGTTCCCAAGCCAACATCGGAACCATCGAACGCCAGCGACCACACGCCGCTGGTGTTGCTGCCAAAGGTGGCGTTGTTCAACTGGATCACGTCTTCATCTTCGCCTGTCAGGCCGGGCACGGCGAAAGGGCCGCTGGTGCTGACCGTCAGTATGTTGTTGACCAGGGCAATGGCGTCTACGTCTTCCTCAGCAGTGGTTAGACCCACATCGGAGCCATCAAAGATGAAGCTAAAGGTTCCCGCCGTATTGCTGCCCAGGGAGGTGGGCAGGAATAAGACCAGGTCTTCATCTTCAACCAGGCCGATGCCGGGCACATTGGTGGGGTCGGCAAAACTCATCACGATTTTCCCCTGGCGCAGCAAGAGGAATGCGTCTACGTTGGCGCCGCTTAAGCTGACGTCTGACCCATCAAAGTACATGGCGAATTGCCGGGCGACGGTGTCATGGAAGAAGATGTCTTCCGGATCATAGACGACGCCATTGCCTATACCGCTCTGGTCAGTGGTCATAAACACGCGGTCATGATTGACGTTAATGATGACGGTAGCCAGGTTACTTTGCAGCGCGCCATCGCTGGCACGATAGGTGAAACTATCTACGCCGCTGTAACCATAGGCGGGGTTATAGACAAAGCCGCCGTTGCTATCCAGTTCCAGGATGCCATGCTGCACGTCGTTGACCAGGACGGCTGCCAATCCGTCCCCGTTGGGGTCGGCGTCATTAGACAGGATGCCCAGGGGGTCTACGTAGAGAGCATTGCCGGCAGCCATGTGGTAGAAGTCGTCGCCAGCGGTAGGCGGCAGGTTGCCGTTGCCTTCTGCGGAGGAGTCAATGGCATAGAGGAACCAGTATTCGTCGTCGGGGGACATGCCGGCAACCAACGTGTTCATGTAAGATGTGTTGCCATCAGGCGTATAGCGCACGCTGCTGCCGGCGGTGTGATTCCCGCCGTTTTCCGGCGGCAAATAGACCCGCCACATTTCCGCGCCATCTTGGGTGGAGAAGCCGGCGATAAATCCCGATTCGCCAAAATTGGCTGCGCCGCCAGTTACGATCAAGCGATCGGTAGGATCAGGCATTGGTTGGCCCAATATCAATCCGGTAACCATTTCCCAACGCACATCCAGGGCAGGAGTCAGTGAGCGCAGCGTGCCCAGATTCTGTACGTGATAAATGTTTCCGCTGTTGGCGGCGGCATGAGGCGCAGAAAGCGTATTGCCAGGAGGAGGGGGGGTATAAACGTCAATGACGTCGCCATCGGGCGTATAACGAACAATGCCGCCGTTGTAGACAGTGTTGTCGGGGCCTACAGTGGGCGTACCTACCTGGATGCCGGGCTCAAACACAAGGTCGCCATCGGCGGTAAAGGCGCGTAAATGGCGATTGGCGTAATAGTACATTTGTAGCGTACTGCCGTTGTAGCCAAAGTGCATCTCGGCATAATCAACAATAGGACGTTGATATTGTTCAGGGTAGCTCCAGCGAAGCTGTCCCTCAGGAGTCAGGGAAAAAGCGCCAATGCTTTCCACAGCCACGCCATAAACGTTGCCATCTGGACCCACGTTAGGGCCTAACAAAATGAAGGCGCGAGGGCTGAAAGTATACGTCCAGCGCACAGTTCCATCTGGGTTGACCGCGGTAACGCTGTTTTCGTCGCCAGCATAGACGACGCCGTTCTGGTCTACTGTGACCCCTTTACCCCCTACACCGTACACAATAAAACGCAGCCCCCCATCAGGGGTCAGACCGTACAGGTTGCCTTCCACGCCAACAATGTAAATGCTGCCATCCGGAGCGACGGCCGGGCGCACCAGTGAGTACAGTCCGTCCACCTGGAAGCGCCATTTGAGCCGCCCTTGCTGTTGGCGCAGGGTTACGTTCAGTGGTAGGGTGTTGCTGCTGCCATTGGCAGTGACTACCTGTATGTCCACCGGTCCGGGACCAGCCGTTTCTGGCACGTAGGCGTGGATCTGGTCGCCTGCCCAAAGGCCGATGAGGGCGGGCGTGCCGTCAATCAATACCTGACTGTTTGCCTGTTCCGCGCCAAAATTGGCGCCAAAGATGCGCAGTCGTCCGCTGCGATCCATGGCGGCGCCGGACAAAGCGCTGATCTGCGGCGCGCCTGTGACTTGCCCGTAGAGCGTGAACCCGACGTCTGCGTTGCCAAAGCCGGCAAAGTCATAATAGTGCCAGCTTTCGCCAGCCAGAATGTTACGGATGTAGATGCGGGAGATGTTAGGGTTGTCTTTGTTCGATTCCCACCACTGCCACCAGCCGTCGGTATGGAGTTGGACGGAGACGAAATGCTGTCCGCTTGCTGTGAACGGGGTGGAAAGGGTGATGTCCAGGTATTCAGGGTTGTCCGGATCGTAAATGAAGGCGGGATCGTTTGCCTGGAGATAATATTCTTGTTGCAGCGCGCCTGGTCCGCCTGGGGTGTGTTCGTAAAACCGGACGTATACGCCGGCAACCTGGGGTGGGGAACAGTTAAAGCAGCCATAGCCATTGACGGTCAGGCGTTCAATCTGACCAGTCACGTTGAAGTCGTCTGCCAGTTCCTGGTCTGCCTGGCCCGGTACGATGGATCGGGTGCTGGGACCAAAAGCGGCGTTGCCATCGGGGCTTTGCTGCCAGAGAACGGCGGAGGAGAGAGCAGTTTGAGCAGCCGAAGTGTGCGCCGGCATCAGCCAGAAAAGACCGCAGACAAAAGCGAAAAGGATTGAGCGTTTTAGAAATACCATGTTTACGGGTCCTTCAAAAAAAACGGGCGTTACGCGCCGTTTGGGAAAGCAGAAAAGATCTTTTCAGTTTTGCTTGCTAGTCGGAATCGCGTCCAGAAAGTAACTGGCGGGTTTGAATTTGGTGTGTGCGGGCAGGATGTCCACGCTACTGTCATAGGCCCTAAAAGTGAAATACTCCCAGGGCTGGGCGGGTAAGCTGAGAAAGTGGTGATATGTGAGAAAGGGTGGTTGCCTGTGGGGGGGGCG
>CAYQYJ010000427.1:0-3676 GCA_964421605.1 uncultured Ardenticatenaceae bacterium
CGCGAGACAGCGCCTTACAAAAGCGATTGGCAGCCGAAATTAACGCCGTCGCCGGTCAGGATGCGCCCGAATTAATGGCGCTATCCCGGCTGAAGCTGGCCCGCCACACATTTCAGGAAGCGCTGCGGCTGCGTCCTAGCGCCTGGTTCCTGCCCCGTCTGGCGGTCGAGGCGGATGAGATAGACGGTTACCCCATTCCCGCTGGCGCGCAGGTGATCCTGCTCATCAGCCACATCCACCAGCACGCCGGCTCCTGGGATGCGCCAGAGCAGTTCAACCCGGATCGTTTTGACGACGATGACCGGCAAACGCGCCACCCATTCGCCTACATTCCCTTTGGCGCCGGTCAGCGCCAGTGCATTGGCCGCGACTTCGCCTACATGGAAGGGCAGTTAATCTTGACGCGGCTGCTGCAACGCTTCCAACTGCACCCCATCGGCCCAGAACCCGCCCAACCACAGCTTTCCACAACCCTGCGCCCCAAAGGCGGCGTGCACCTGCGACTGGAAACAGTCAACAGATAACAGACAACGGAAAACGAACGACGGGGCACTCACTGTCCACTGCTCACAGTCCGCTGATCACTATTTTTAACAGGAGATGAAAACCATGACGCCCGAAGAGAAAAAGCTTGTCAAAGACACGTTCGCCCAGATTCAGCCGATAGCCAGTCAGGCGGCGGCCCTCTTTTACACGCGGCTGTTTGAAGTCGCCCCGGAATTCCGCCGGTTGTTCAAAAATGACATGGACGCCCAGGGAATGAAATTGATGCAAACCATCGGCGTGGCTGTGGCGCATCTGGATCGCCTGGATGAAGTTGTCCCCGTGGTGCAGAAGCTGGGGCAGCGGCACGCAGGTTATGGCGTGCTGCCAGAAGATTTCAACGTCGTCGGCGAAGCGCTGCTGTGGACCCTGGAACAGGGGCTAGGCGCGGCATTCACCCCGGAAGTCAGACAAGCCTGGGCCACAGTCTATGGCGTGCTGGCAAACACCATGCAGCAAGCGGCTTACCCGATGGTTCCCGTTCACTAGATATCCATATCGTAGGGCGGGTTGGCAACCCGCCCATCCTCCTTGCTACGTACCATCGCAAATTCCACTATTTTTCTGACCACTAACCATCCGCCACGGATCACCATTCATACAGGAACCATGATGAACAAACAGTACGATACGATTATTCTGGGCGCCGGCATCGCCGGCACGACATTGGCAACCATCCTGGCCAAAAACGGTCACTCTGTGCTGCTGTTGGAAAAGGACAGCCATCCCCGTTTTGCCATTGGCGAATCTCTCGTCGTGCGCGGCGCGCTCTGGCTGTGGCTGCTGGGCCAGCTTTACGACGTTCCCGAAATCACCCACCTCAGCCACATCGAAACGTTAGCCGAACACGTCTCGCCTGGCTGCGGCTTCAAGTTGACGTTCGGCTTCCTCTACCACCGCGAAGGGCAGGAACAAAATCCGGCAGAATCCAACAAACTGGTGCCCCCCCTGATTCACTTCACGTCCGACAGCCACCTCTATCGCCCGGATGTAGATCATTACATGGCTAGAACGGCGCAGAAGTATGGCGCGCACTACCGCGACCGCGTGACGGTGACGGACATCAACCTGGCTGAAGATGGCGTCGCCGTGCAGATTGACAGCGGCGAAACGTTCACGGCGCGCTACCTGGTGGACGGTACTGGCTACCGTTCCCCTCTGGCGCAGCGGGTCGATCCCCAGGAGATCAAGACGCATTCGCGCGCCATTTTCACGCACATGAAGAATGTGCCGGCATATGACGACATTGCTCCCGGCGGCAATCCCCCGGCAGATAACCTGTCCGCCACCTGGCACGGCGGCACGCTGCACCACGTCTTTGACGGCGGTTGGATGTGGGTCATTCCTTTCGACAACCACGAACTAACCAACAGCAACCTGTGCAGCGTCGGCTTGATGCTGGACCCCCGCCACTACCCCGCCGCCGACGACCTCTCCCCCCAGGCCGAATTTGAAGCCATCGTCGCCCGCTTCCCCACCATTGCCCGCCAGTTACAAGGAGCCACGCCCGTGCGCCCATTCACGCGCACAGGGCGCATCCAATACAGCGCCCAAACCAGCCTGGGGCCCCGCTACTTTCTGCTGCACCACGCCCACAGCTTTATTGACCCCCTCTATTCGCGCGGCATGATTCGCACCTTTGAAACCATCTACGCCCTGAGCGGTCGCCTGCTGGCGGCCCTGCGTGATGACGATTTCTCGCCCGAACGCTTCGCTTACCTGGATACCATGCAAGCGTTCCAGTTCCAGCGCACCGACCAGCTTGTCAGCAATGCGTATCGCTCTATGGCTAACTTCCAGATGTGGAACGCCTGGCTGCACCTGTGGATGGGCAACGAACTGCTGACCGCCCTTTACCTGTGGCGGCGGGCGCTCAAATACATCAAGACTGGCGACAAGACGCACCTGTCCAACCTGGACGAATCCCCCAAACCGTGTATGGGCGCTCCCTTTGCTGCCGGCATACGCCAGTTGTACGACCTGTGTACTGCCCTGCTGGATCAGGCGGAAGCAGGCGAAATCAGCTATGAAACGGCAGCAGACAGGCTGCTGGCGGCTTTGGGAAACGCCAACTTCCTGCCCCACGTCGCCTTTGCCTTTGGCGACGGGGCCACCACGCACGCCGACTTTGTGCCGCAAACGACCATCGCCAAAATCATGCTGTGGGGCAAACTGCGCGCCCCAGAGGCGCTGCGCCGTGAGGTTTTTGACCTGCCCCTGGGCACTATCCTCAAGTTGGAAGTGGGCGCGCGCTTGAAACCACTGCTGCGCCGTCGCCAGCCCGCCATGCTCCTGAACCCACCCATAGAACTCACGCTCGCCGCCCAGCCAGAGTGACCTTAGGACCTGGTTTTTTACCTCAGTAAACTGTGGTTATCACTTTAGCTGCATACTGACCTGACAAAACGGGCGAAAAATAGCGGCGACGGGCAATTTTGGGCGCATATGCGCCCAAAATTGCCCATAAAATGGGTGTCAACCCCGCCTGTGGCGGGACTGACACCCACCAGGATTAAGTATGGACGGCGACCTACCATTCTGGGAGAAGCGACGATTCTCCTTGCTCCACCTGCTGTTCAAACCATGCCAGGGTGCGGGCCAGACCGTCGCGGATGGTTACCTGCGGCTCGAATCCGAGGACGACGCGGGCGCAGCGGATGTCTGCCAGAGAGTGGCGGATGTCGCCGGGTCGCGGCGGGCCATAGCGGACGGGAATGGGGCGGCCCAGTAGGTCGCTGAGCAGAGTCACGATCTGGTTCAGGCTGGTCTGCTGCCCACACCCGACATTCAGGATGGGATGGGCAGCGCACACAGCCCCGTCCACCATAGCGGCGCGCCGCAGCGCCTGCACCACGTCGGCAATGAAGATGAAGTCGCGGGTCTGCTCGCCATCGCCATGGATGGCGCAGGGCTGCCCGCTGAGCGCAGCACGGCAGAAAAGGGAAAGGACGCCTGAGTAAGGCGACGTAGGGTGCTGGCGCGGGCCAAAGACGTTCATGTAGCGCAGCCCGATTGTCTCCAGACCATAAGCGGCGGTGAAAGTGCCGGCATATAACTCATTCATCCGTTTCGCTGCTGCATAAGGCGTCAAAAGCTGCAAGGGAGATGCTTCCTCCTTCGGCAGCGCCGGCAA
>CAYQYJ010000428.1:0-3667 GCA_964421605.1 uncultured Ardenticatenaceae bacterium
TGCGCCAGCACCAGTGGGAGGCGGTTAAAAATGGGCGCGGCGCGCCTGCCAGCCGCAAGCGCACGCCGTTTCGCGTGGATTGCTGCTATATGTTGACCATCTGGGCGGCGGAGCCAGAGGATGAACACCGTTTGCTGACCCGCGTTATGCTGACTCTGTTTCGCTATCCCATCCTGACCAAAGACCGCCTGGTGGGCAGTATGCAAAATCAGCCTTTTGACGTGGCGGCGCAGTTGGCGGTGCCTGACCGTTTGACTAACCCGGCGGAGGTGTGGAGCGCGTTGGACAATGAGATTCGCCCCACAATCCCTTACCTGGTAACGATTGCTTTAGACCCGTGGACAGAGGTGACTGGCCCCATTGTGCGCACCTTTACGTTACGCACGGGCCAGAGCCGGACGCTGCCGCTGCAGCCGGTTCTGGATGCGGATGGCGTGGCGGCGGAAGCGTCGTATATTGCCGGCATTGTCCACGCCAAAAACGGCGATCCCCAGGCCAACATTGAGGTAGCCGTGAAGGGCACGGGCTTCCTGACCACAACCGACAACGAAGGGCGCTACATTTTGGGCGGCCTCCCGTCTGGCGCTTATACGCTGGTTGCCTGGCCAGCCAGCGGCAAACCCAGGCAAAAACAGGTAACGATCCCCGCCGCCAGCGGGGATTATGACATTGAAATATGAAAGGAGAAAGGATATGGCTGTAGGGTATGCATCACCAGGGGTGTACGTGGAAGAGGTAGATCGCGGCACCAAGCCAATTGAAAGCGCGGGCACGTCTATTGCCGCCTTCATCGGCATCACTGCCGAAGCCAGCCGCAAAAGCCTGGACCCCAACACAGGCGAGCGCGTGGCTGTGGAATCTGTTTTGAACAAAGCCACATTGGTTACCAACTGGACGCAGTACAGCGACGTGTTTGGCGGCTTTGTGGCTGGCGCGTATTTGCCTGAAGCTGTCTATGGGTATTTTGCCAACGGCGGCGGGGCGTGCTACGTCACCAGTTTGTTGGCGCTGCATGAAATGCCGGCAAAAGCCAAACCCGCCGCCAAACCCGCCAAAGAGGGGGAAGAGAGCAAAGCCGCGCCCGCGCCTGATGAGGCCACCGCTGCCGCGCTCACCGCCAATGATTATATTGGCGACCCGGCCGCCCGCACGGGACTAGGCGGCCTGGAGGCGCTGGAAGAAGTAAACCTTATTTTATGCCCCGACCTGATGACGGGTTACAACGGCTCTAAGAGGGCCCAAGACATGATTAAGGCGGTGCAGACAGCCATGATCGCCCACTGCGAGAAGATGCGCTTCCGCTTTGCCATTCTGGACACGCCCCCTGGCTTGAACGCGCAGCAGGCCAAAGAGTGGCGCGAGTTCCTCAATTTTGACACCTCCCACGCCGCCCTCTACTACCCCTGGTTGGAGATTGCCAACCTCGGCGGAGCAGGCACGAAGTTAGTGCCTCCCAGCGGGCATCTGGTGGGAATTTATGGGCGCAGCGATACCGAGCGTGGGGTGCATAAAGTGCCGGCAAACGAAGTCGTGCGCGGCGCGGTCAGCCTGGAAATCCAACTCAGCCGCGGCGAACAAGACGTCCTCAACCCCATTGGCGTGAACTGCATCCGCGCCTTCCCTGGTCGCGGCATTCGCGTCTGGGGCGGTCGCACCCTCAGCAGCAACGGCGCCTGGCGCTACATTAACGTGCGCCGCCTGTTTAACATGGTTGGCTCCTCGCTAGATCGCGGCTTGCAGTGGGTCGTCTTTGAACCCAACGACACCGCCCTCTGGGCCAAAGTCCGCCGCGACATCACCTCCTATTTGCGCGTGGTCTGGCGCAGCGGCGCTTTGTTTGGCACAACGCCCGAACAGGCTTTTTACGTCAAATGCGACGAAGAGCTGAACCCGCCCGAAATTCGTGACCTGGGCCAGTTAATCATTGAAGTTGGTCTGGCCCCCGTCAAGCCGGCTGAATTTGTCATCTTGCGCATCAGCCAATGGGCAGGCGCAAACGCCGAAGCATAATGAAAACCTGTAGCGCAATCTTCCAGATTGCGTAGCAGGTTGGCAACGGGTGTGTTGACCGAACTTCTGGTCACTGACCACTGCTTACTGACCACTATCTTAAGGAGAGAGCGTAATGGCAGAACGTGAAGACCCACTGGTTGGCTTTCATTGGGCCCTGGATGTGCAAAACGGAAAAATTACAGGCTATTTCACCGAATGCTCTGGCATCGGTTCGGAGCACGACATCATTGAACACAAAGTCGTCACGGAAACGGGGCAGGAAGTGGTGATGAAAATTCCTGGTCGTTTGAAGTGGGAGAATGTGGTGCTGAAACGAGGCATCACCAGCAACATGGACATTTGGACCTGGCGCAAGCAGGTAGAAGATGGCGACGTGGACGGCGCCCGCTGCGACGGTTCCATTATCATGTATGATCAGGGCTTAAACGAAGTGGCCCGTTGGAACTTCGAGCGCGCCTGGCCCGTCAAAGTCAGCGGCCCGCAGCCGAAATCCGACAGCAACGAAATTAGCGTCGAAGAGCTGCACATCACGCACGAATACATCACCCGCGTTAACTGACACGGCCGCGTCAACTGACACGGCTGCATCAACTAAAAGGAGAGAGATAAGCAGACCTGACTGTTTGCTTATCTAACTACTCTATGCAAACCACCTTTGAATTCACCTTGCCGCGCGGTTACGTGGATGAGGCAGGGCAGCTTCACCGCCAGGGTTGGATGCGGCTGGCGACGGCGCTGGATGAAATAGAGCCGCTGCATGACCCCCGCGTGCAAATGAATGAGGCGTATTTGCCTGTGCTGCTGCTGGCGCGGGTGGTGCTGCGCTTGGGCGACCTGCCGGCAGTCACGCCGCAGGTCATTGAGCGTTTGTTTGCCGCCGACCTGGCTTACTTGCAGGAGCTTTACCTGCGCCTGAACAGCCCCACGCCTGTGGTAGTGGGGGCCATCTGTCCCCAATGTCACACGCAGTTCCAGTTACAGGTAGCGCCGCTGGCGCAATAAACGATGGCTGACGCTGCCCCGCCCCCCGACACGAGCAAAATCACGCCCGAACTGGTGCGCCAGGTAGCCCAGCGCGTTTACGCCCTCTGGCTGCGGGATTTGCAGATTGAGCAGGAGCGGCGGCGCTGGCGGCAGCCGTCCTCACGGGTGACCAGCAGGCGCAAGCATGGATGAACAGGTGCGAGACAGTATTAACCAGGCTTTTCGCTTCGTGGTGCAAATTGATGGCATCAATCAAGGGGCGTTCACGGAGTGTACGCTGCCGGCAATTGAGTGGGAAATCCAGGAAGTGAAAGTCGGCGGCTTAAACACCACCGTGCCCCAACTGCCCGGTCGCCGCAAAGCAGCCAAACTCACCCTGAAGAACGGCATTGGCAGCGGCGAACTGCTGCAATGGTGTCTGGAGACAATGAGCGAAACCTTCACCCGCCGCGCCATCACCGTTAAGCTGTACAACGTCAAGCACGAGCCGCTGCTAAGCTGGCACATTGCCGACGCCTATCCCGTCAAATGGACCGCGCCGCAGTTCAAGACGGACGCCAACACTGTGGCTATCCAGACGCTGGAACTGGCTTGCGGCGAAATCACCGTCGAGGAAGCGTAACGTGTTAATCCGGCAGCGCAGCCCGTTGTGGCGACATGTGCAAAGGCA
>CAYQYJ010000429.1:0-3653 GCA_964421605.1 uncultured Ardenticatenaceae bacterium
TCCAGTTGTAGGGCCGCCGCCGCAATCTGGCGCGCCTGTGCCAGCGTAAGGCGGCGGATGGCGGCTTTGACGGCGGGAATGGCGGGCGCGCTCATGCTCAGTTCGTCCAGCCCCAACCCCACCAGCAGCGGCGCGGCTTGGGGATTGCCGGCAAGTTCGCCGCACATCCCCACCCAAATGCCGGCATCATGCCCCGCCCGCACCGTCTGATCAATCAGCCGCAGCACCGCCGGCTGCAAGGCTTGCGCCAGGTGCGCCACCCGCGCATTCCCGCGGTCGGCAGCCATCGTATACTGCGTCAAATCATTCGTGCCAATGCTGAAGAAATCCACTTCGCGCGCCAGTTGATCGGCTGCTGCCGCCGCTGCCGGCACTTCGATCATCACCCCCACCTCCATCGCCTCTGCAAACGGTTCGCCCGCCGCCCGCAGTTCCGCCTGCGCTTCCGCCAACAATGCTTTCGCCGCCCGCACCTCCGCCACCGTGCCAATCATGGGGAACATTAACTTCAACTGTCGTCCGGCGCTGGCGCGTAAAATGGCCCGCAGTTGCGGCTTGAACACCTGCGGACGATCCAGGCAAAAGCGAATGCCGCGCCAGCCCAGGAACGGGTTCTCTTCCACCCCCAGGTCCAGATACGGCAGCGGCTTATCCCCGCCCACGTCCAGCGTGCGCACGATCACGGGAGAATCGCCCATGGCTTGCGCCACCACTTGATAGACCGCCAACTGCTCCGCCTCGTCCGGCGCGGTTTCCCGATCCAGAAACAGAAACTCCGTGCGGAACAGCCCCACGCCCTCCGCCCCATAGTCGCGCGCCACCGCCACATCGTGCGGCCCGCCAATATTGGCCGCGATTTCAATCCGCCGCCCATCTTGCGTGATAGCCGGCTGCTGCCCGGCGGCGCGCGCTTGCTGCTGCCCCGCCAGCCACGCCTGCCGCTGCTGCGTCAGGTGGGCGACCATTTCCGCGTCAGGTTGGGGCCACACGCGCCCCTGGCTGCCGTCCAGCCCCACGATTTGCCCATCTGCCAGCGATTGCAGCCGGGTTCCCAGGCCTGCCACCGCCGGGATGCCCAGGGCGCGCGCCAGGATGGCGCTGTGCGAAGTGGCGCCGCCCAGTTCCGTGCAAATCCCCAATACCTGCCTGGGGTCTAGTTGGGCGGTATCCGAGGGCGTCAGGTCGCGCGCCGCCAGCACAGCCGGCTGCGGCAACGCCAGGGGCATCATTTTCAGCCCCATCAATTGCCGCAGCGCCCGCTGTCCGGCGTCCAGCACATCCACCGCCCGCGCCTGCATGTAAGCGTCTTCCAGATGGCGGTAACTGTCTGCCAGGGCGGTAATGGCTTGTTCCCAGGCGGCTTCGGCGTTAATTTGCTGCTGTTCCAGGCGGCGGCGGGCGTCCTCTTGCAGCGTGGGGTCCTGCAAAAACAGGCGGTGCGCGCTGAAAATGGTCGCTTCCGCGCTCCCCACCTGCGCCGCCGCCGTTTTTTCCAGGTCACTTAGCTCCGCTGCCGCCGCCGCGATAGCCGTTTGCAGCCGCTGCCATTCGCCTGCCGTGTCGCTGACCGTGCGCACGACTACTGGCGGCAGGGTGGGGCGGTATTGAAAAACGGGGCCGATGGCGATGCCCGGCGCGGCGGGGATGCCGGGCCAACCTGTGCCGGCATCTGCCGCCGTGACCACAGGCGCGATAGGTTCCGGAGCGACCACCTCCCCCTCGCCAAAATTAGCCTCCACCAGCGCTTGCAGCGCCGCCAACGCTGCCGCCGCGTCTTCCCCCTGCGCCGTCACCACAATCTCATCCCCCTGGCGCACGCCTAGCGTCGCCACCTGGTTAATGCTCTTGGCGTTGGCTTGACGCTCGCCTTTCTGCACCGTCAGCGCGGCGGCAAAGCGGTTCGCCGCTGTCACAAACTGCGCTGCCGGGCGGGCGTGCAGCCCCAGCGCGTTACGAATAATAAACGCCTGTTCGCGGCGGGTGGGCGATTCGCCCGTCTCTGGCGGGGAAACGGCAGGCGTTGCCGCTGGCGGCGCAGCCTTGTACCCTAGCTGCTGCATCTTGGCTGCCAGCGCTCCCCTGGCTTCAGCCATCACTTGCGCGGCGCTGCCGCCTACGGCAGCCTGTACCGCCGCGGCTACGGCTCCTTCCACCAGCGGCGCTTCGCAGAGATAAACCTGGTCGCGCCAGTCAGGGGGGATAAACTCCAGCGCCATATCCGCGCTGAGCAGGGCGCTGCCCAGGTCCATCAAGACGACCACCCCGGCGGCGTCGTAGACCGCCTCAATCGCTTCGACCACTTTCATGGGGTCGGTGCCAATGGGGTTTTCCGCGTCATCAATGCCGCCCGCTGTCGCCACGCGCACGCGGCCCTGAGTCATCTGCTCAATCAGTTCTTGAACGCCTGTAGCCAGGTGGGCGCTGTGGGAAACGATTACGATGCCGACCATGTGTTCCTTTTTCTGACCTGTCCGCAGTATTGTCTAGTGTAGGGGCAGGTTTCAAACCTGCCCCTACCTCACACTGCGGACAGCCGGTAACTTCGTGAATAAGGTCCAGGTCAGCCCATGTCAGAGCGTCCACTGGGCCAGGAATAAAGCCCACGCCCCCACAAAGGCAGGCGTACCAGCCGTAGGGAACCAGGGCAAAGGAGTGGCGGGGCTGGCATAAGTCCAGCCGCTCGACGCCCATGCGCCAGCGGGCGTTGGTGATCAGGTAGGCGCAGCCGGCTGCTTTTAATTTTTGCACGTAGAGGTGAAAATGCCGGCAGTGCCGCATCAACAGCACGCCTACCGTCACCCCCATTGGGAACGGATACGTGCGCGCATCGCTGCAAATAATCTGCAAATTTTCCATCGGGTCATGAGCCGCCTGATCCAGCAGCGCCGCCGTCATTTCGATGGCGTATACCTGCCGCGCCTGCCCTGCCAGCCGCCGCGCCAGGCGCAAATCGCCCGCCCCAATTTCCAGCGCCACATCGTCCGGCCCCACCCACGCCAGCGCTTGCTGGTAGGTGGCTTCATCGTAGGGCGCCCAGTGGCTTTCCCAGTTCAACGCTGCCGCCCCGCTCACGCGCAATTATTGCCCGCGCCGCCAGCCTACAATTGCTGGATAGCCACCGCCAGCCAGACTCCATAAATCAGGGCCGCTGCGCCCACCAGCGCCAGGATCCAATCCGCCGTTCGCGCCGCCGTCGCACTCAAATTGAGGTCGCGCACAATGGCTCGCAGCCCCAGCATGGCGTGTGTTGTCACCACCACCAGAAAGACCACTTCCAGGAAGAAGATGACGGGATTCGAGACATACGCCAGCACTTCCTGAAAATCCCGCAGCCCCCCCTCCACCACAAAATGGTGGGCTACCATGTGCAGTCCCAGCAGCGCTACCAGCAGCAGCCCGGAAATTGCCTGTATCAACCACAAAGCCCCCGCGCGGCTGCGATCCTGTCGTTCTCTAGCTGCCTGGCCCATGATGGCGTTTTGCATAATCATCCCTCTTACGTTGGCAGTGCGAGGCACGGGGCAGCAGGAATCTATTTGATCAAGGCCGTTCGCCCCGTGCCTTGCACGACAAATTAACCATTCTCTAAATTGTAAACACCTTCCAGGCGCTATACGCCAGAAGAACAAAGCCAATTGCCATCAAAACCCAAA